>JAISKX010000148.1 GCA_031260765.1 Endomicrobium sp.
GTTTTAGTGCAGAAAGTTCAAAAGAAAGGCGTTTTATGGAAAACCTTTTTACAATTTAGAGACGACAATAAAAAAGGCGGCAAAATGCCGATATACAGAGTGATTAAAGACGGCGTGGAGCAATATATTTATTCCGATAAAGAATGGAAAGAATTTAAAGACCAACTTTTAGCCAAACGCAAAGAAGTTCTTTTAGCGTCTCAAAGCGCAAGCAACAAAGCGCCCGCCAAAACGGCAAAAAAGAAAGACGACGATGAAGAGGAAGATTTAGCCTCAGCGGTAGAAACACAAGAAATAAGTATGGAAGAAATTTTGCCCGAATACAAAGATTTATGGGAATTGCCGCGCATAGACAAATTGGCAGACCAACTTGAAGAAGAGGGTTTGCATTTGGAACATTACGGCGAGACTCACGAAAAACCGGTATATCGTCTTCAAGACACAGAGAAGAAAACCAAGGGCGATATTTACGATTTGAATTCCACAAACGGACTTCTTGAGACAGTCAGGGAGTTAGGCAACAAAGGCGCGACGATACAAAGATACAAAGGTTTAGGCGAAATGAATCCCGAACAATTATGGGAAACCACAATGGACATCAAGCACAGAAAACTTTTACAAGTGACATTGGACGACGCCGTAGAAACTGATAGGATTTTCACGACGCTGATGGGAGATCAGGTTGATCCGCGGCGGGCGTTCATCCAAACCCACGCCCTTGATGTCCGCAACTTGGATATATAAAAGGTGCGGCGGAGCCGCGATACACACGGCTGGCTGAAAGATGAGGCGCGACGGGATGGTCGCTTTGCCTTTTGGCGTCTTTTGACGCAATTTGTCCGCTGATGTAGCGCTGCTACACGGCGCGGACAAATTCCGCCAAAATACGCTCAAAATGCTTCGCGGAAGTGCAATAAGTCAAAAGGGGACGACAACGACAAGGTAAAATAGTCCATTGTCTTATAGAGGTTCGCAAAGCGAACAAAAAACCTCTCCCTCGTCAGGGAGAGGTCGCCGCAAAGCGGCGGGTGAGGGCGGAACGCGAAGCGGCAGTTGTTTTCCTCTCCCCTTGAGGGAGAGGGTAGGGTGAGGGGTTCATCGCAGAGCGCATTATTAAAAGAGTCACAACAAATCAATTATTTGGAGGCAAAAAATGCTTTATAAAATAGAAAGGCAGCAATTAAAACAAATAAAATCAAAACCTTTTAATCTTGAAAAAGACCTTCAAAAACTTGTAGAAGCAAACTTGCCATTGATAATGGGTTTGGAATTTGTAAAAACAGAAGTTTCTATAAAAAACAAAAGAATAGACACATTGGCTTTTGACAAAGAAGCAAAGTCTTTTGTTATTATTGAATATAAGCGCGATAAAAGTTCAAGCGTTATAGACCAAGGATTTACTTATTTGAGTTTGTTGTTAGAAAATAAAGAGACTTTTATTTATGAGTATTATGAAACCAAAAAACAATATCTCAATAGAAATACTATTGATTGGTCGCAAACAAAAGTGATATTCGTTGCTCCGAGTTTTACAGACAATCAAAAACAAGCGATAAATTTTCAAGATTTACCCATAGAATTGTGGGAAGTGCAAAAATATGATGATATATTGTCCATATTGCCGATAAGGAAAAATGATTCTGCTCCGAGCATTAAACCCGTGATAGAAGATAAATATAAAGAAATATCAAAAGAGATAGTAACATATACGGAAGAACAGCATTTATCTAATGTTTCAGATGAAACAAAAGAATTATATGAGAAATTTAAAAATGCAATCTTAAATCTTGACGATAATATAAGAGTTGAATCAACAAAACTATATATTACTTTCAAAAAAGAAAATATAATTTTATGTTCAATTGTTGTTCTAAAAAACAATATAAAGTTGTTTATAGATTTAGAGAAAGGCGTTTTGGATGACAGCAAAAAATTGATGAGAGATGTTTCTAAAATTGGACATTGGGCGGCAGGCGATTATGAATTAAGCATAGAGGACGATAAAAACCTTGAATACATAATGAGTCTTGTGAAACAAACATTAATAATTTAATATTTCAAGATGAATGTTAAACTAATTTAGTTAGGAGGAACAATGCCTGAAACACAAGAAGCAGGTATATTAAAAAACATAAAAATTGAAGGCTTTAAATCCATCAAAAAGATGGATTTATCATTAAACCCTTTAAATATCATCATAGGACAAAACGGCGCTGGAAAAAGTAATTTTATTGGTATTTTTAAGTTTTTATGCAATATCATCAATAAAGATTTGCAAAGTTATGTTTCTAAAAATGGCGGGGCCGAACGATTTTTATATTTTGGAAATAAAACTACAAAATCAATATCTATAAGCGCCGTCTTTGATAGTAAGGATGCCTACGACATTGTTTTGATACCGGCAATTCCAAATAAATTGATTTTTGAAAAAGAAGTTATAAGTTGGAAAGAACATTCAGAAGATTTGTGTAATGCTAATGGAGAAGAAAGCAAACTTGATTCAAACCCAATTAACCCGAATGAATACAATGCAAGGTATTACTTATCAACCATTAAAGTTTATCATTTTCACGATGTAAGCAATGAGTCGCCTATTAAAAAATCCTGTAAAATTTCAGACAATGCTTTTTTTAGACCACAAGCGGATAATCTGCCCGCTATGTTATATCGTTTTAAGCAATATTATCAAGCGGAATATAATGAAATAATTGCAACCATAACGATGGTCGCTCCATTCTTCCAAGATTTTATACTTGAGCCCGATGATAACGATAATATAGTATTGAAGTGGAAGCATAAAGGCAGCGATGCCTACTTTGATGTTTTTTATTTTTCTGACGGCACATTGAGATTTATAGCATTAGCTACATTGCTTTTACAGCCGGATAAATTTATTCCGCACACAGTAATTATTGACGAACCCGAATTAGGTTTGCATCCCTATGCTTTAAAAATACTTGCAGAACTTATGCAAAGAGTTTCTAAAAGGGGCAAACAAGTTATTGCGACCTCGCAATCAGTTGATTTAATAAATGAATTTAATGCAGAGGATATAATTGTTAGCGATAGAGTCGGCGACGAATCTGTTTTTCATCGATTAAAAGAAGAAGAAATTTCTCAATGGTTAGAAGAATTTTCCATAGGCGATATTTGGAGCAGAAACATTATTGGAGGCGCCCCTAATGACTTCTAAATTTGTTAATGTTTCTATTATTTGCGAAGGGCAAACAGAAGTTGATTTTGTTAAGAATAAATTAAATAAAACCTATTTTAATTCAAAAAATATATTTCTAAAACCAATACTATTAAAAGGCGATGTTTCTATTGACAAAATAGTAACATTTGCCAAGAGGGCAAGTCATCCTATTGTCACAACACTTGTTGATTTTTATGGTTTTAAAAATAAAGGAGATAAAACCGTTAGTGAAATAGAGAAAGCGCTATTCTTAAAAGTTAATAAAGAATACTTTATTCCATATTTACAACTTCACGAAACAGAAGCATTGTGGTTTAGCGATATTGTAGCCATTGTGAATGCCAAAAATGCCTCAGATAAACAAAAAGAGTTTTTGAACGCAATTATAAAACAATATAAAAATCCCGAAGACATAAATGATAGTGTAGAAACTGCTCCATCAAAACGATTAGAAAACATATTTAAAGATTATGAAAAAATAACTGATGGAAATAGAATATTTGAAAAAATATCAGTTGAATCTATGAAAACAAAATGTCCGCGTTTTAAGCAGTGGCTTGAAACCGTAGAAACAACAGCTGATAAATTAAGAAAATAAATTCAAAAATATCAAAAAAAATTAAAGGAGGATATTATGTCATCAAAAAAAATTAAAGACGGAGTATATGCAGTAGGGACAGTTGATTGTAATGAGAGGGATTTTCACGGCAGCGTTTATAAAACGAGAAAGGGCGTAACCTATAATTCTTATCTGCTCAAAGACGAAAAAGCGGTTTTGATAGACCTTGTTAGAAATGGGTTTGAAAAAGAATTTCTTGACAATATATCAAGTATCGTAGAGCCTTCAAAAATTGACGCAGTCATTATCAATCATATTGAGCCCGACCATAGCGGGGCTTTTCCTACAATAGTCAAATTGTGTCCGAATGCAAAATTTTACGGCACGCAAAAAGCAAAAGAGGGACTTTTTAAATATTATGGAGTATTGCCGCAAAATTGGGAGTCCGTAAAGTCCGGCTCAAAAATTACCGTAGGCAAAAGAACAATAGATTTTATAGATGTTCCTATGCTGCATTGGCCCGATAGTATGTTTTCTTACAGCGCCTATGACAAAATTTTGTTTTCCAATGACGG
>JAISKX010000151.1 GCA_031260765.1 Endomicrobium sp.
CCCCTTGAAACTCGCTACCGAACCAGTGAAATATAGTCCGCCCCCGTATCCTGTAAATGCCGTATTGCTTGTCAATTCTACAATGCTTCCTGTGAAATTAAAGGTTAAGTTCGGCAAATACAAAAATCCGCCATATCCTGCTTTGTTTCCTCGCGCTATCATCCTGCTAATATTGCTTATTTCCATACTCCCAGATATTAGCGCTATATTTCCTACTGATGTTCCGAGACTTGAAAGATTATTTATAAATTCTATGCTGCCATAGTTAAATATTACCTTTGCGCTTGCATTGCCTAAATATATGATTCCTCCTAACTCAGCGGTATTCCCTGTAAAAACAGAAGTGGAATTAGTAAATCTTATCGTCGCGCCGCTATAAGCCGCTATAATTCCGCCATTGTTTTTTGCCGTATTAGAGGTTGCGTCAATCGTTTGATTTGTAAAATTAAAAATATGACCACTTCCACTATTACTATGTATTATAGCTCCATGAGCTGCACTATAATTTTTAAAAAAAACTAAATTCCCGCCTCCTACATGAGCCGATGCATCAAGGTCAAATACAATATTATTGCCGCTATATATAAAAAATACCCCTCGCTGATCATAACTCGTATTATTAAGAAAATATGCTTTTTTACCGTAAAAATTAAATCTTGAATTGTCGAAATTAATATAAAAAGCAGAGCCAAGCGACCCATATCCATTGCTAAACTGTGCGCTTGAAACGCTTGTCCCAAATTCCATTATAGAGCCTTCTGTTACCAAAGCAAAAGGTCCGTCTTGCGCGCTTTTATTGTTATTGAAAATTACCGTAGCGGCATATATATACATTTTAGCGCCATCCCTTAAACGCACAGCGCCGCCGCCAGTCCAACCTTGTGCATAAGGATTTTCATTGTTGTCAAATATCAATCTGTTTGCCCTTATTGTAATACTTGAAGCAGTCCCCATAGCAAATATTGCGCCGCCTCCGCGATCACTCCCATTGCGAGTAGCGGTATTATTAGTAAATGTAACAGTATTGTTTGGCAAATTTATAAGAAGAGAACCGTTGCCTTCTATGTATATAGCGCCACCTATTTGCGCAGAATTGTTGTTAAATGTCAGATTGTAATTTCCGCTTGCATTGAGAATTACATTTTGTCCTGTAATATAGATAGCGCCGCCATTGTTACCATTATAAGTATTTCCATTTTGAAAAGTCGTATTTGCAGATAATGTCTTAGGATTTGTCTCACTTGGAAATGTCCATCGCGTCTGCGCATTGCTCTCTACACAAAATAAGAAAAGCAAAGGCAAAGCAATAAGCATTAATTTAAGAAAAGATGACAAAGATTTTCTGTTTTTCATTTTATTTCCATTTTATGTCTGTATTAGAATTTGAATATTGCGTTTAAATGAGTTATGTGTTTGACGGCGTTTTGGGAAATGTCGGCGTCAAAGTTTATGCCTAATGAGAATGCGCCGCTGAAATCATAGTATAAAACCGTTCCCACTTGACCTAAGAATGTATCTGTTTCTGTAGAGATATCGGAAATTGAACCGTATTGAGAGAATTCTTTATATGAAATGTCTCTGTTGAACTCTCCGCCTAAAACTACATAAGAAATGCCCGCCCTAAGAGTCCATTTGAGATTTTCAATTGGGACTTCAAGAGAAAAACCTGCATTGGGAGCAAGTTTTGTATAGACGGCTTCTTCTATAATCAATTCTCTGCCGAGACCGTTTTCTTCAGTGATTTTTGGATTTTGGCTAAAACCCAATGAAAAACCTATATAAGGATATAAATTTATAGATTGAGTTAAACTCGGCAATTGGGCTTGAGCTGAGAGATTGAGAGAGTATGAAGTCCAATCTGCATTTGGATAGATTGTATCTCCGCTATAATCTATCGTTCTTTTGACGCTGAAATCTTGCAGCCCTAAACCTAAATTGGCTTTTAACAAAACATTGGAAAATAAATGCGCGCTGTAAAAGCCTAATCTAATGTCTCTAATATCGGCTTTGTCTAAACTTTCTTTGGCTGTTTTTAAGGAAATCCCTGCATATATGCCGAAAAGATTTGAAGCTTGTAGAAATAGCGGAGTTCCAATGGAAAAACCAAAACCGTCTAAATTAAAGTCGCCTTCATTGCCTTCGTTTTTATATTGGAGAGCGCTGTAATTGACATCTGCCCAGAAAGAGTTTTTTATAATCTTTTGCGCTTTGGGAATAGATTGTTGAGTCTCATTGTTTTTTTCTTCGGGTTCTTTATTGTCAAGAAAAGAATCATAGTCCATATCCATAAATAAATAATTCCTTTTTTTCTTTTTGGCTTTTTTAGCCTTTGCTCCGTTTGCAGATTCTGAGGCTGATATATTTGAATATATAATAGGAGCCATATCGTCGGAAGCGCCTATGGATAGAGTTTTGTAATAAATCAAACCGCCCAATTGATTTATGGCGCGCGCTATATCTTCAATATTAGACATCATTGTAAGCGGAGATATTATCTTTTGTTTTAAAATATCATTGTTATCAATCCCGTCAAAAAAATTAACGATTTTGTTTTGAGTAGGAGTTAAGCCTGCAATAGAAGATAAAGCGGATTTTATATCAACCCGTATTATCCATTGAGAACCGCCTGCATTAGAAATAGTCCAATTTCCCTTAGAAGCTTCTGAAACTATTGAGCCGCTCTGCCATAAATTATTTGGATTGTCTAAATAAGAATCAAAGATTAAAGCCTCAACAGAGCCTATGCCGTAAGCTTTGATTATAAGACGGCTGTCAGCCTCTATTTTCATTTGAGTTGAATGAATAATATCTGAAATTCCAAGAACACCAGAACTTGCGTCTATGGCAAGCTCTAATGTCCCGAAAATGTCAATATTTTGAGCATATAGAGTTTTGCGTTTTTGATTGTCCGACATTGAAAATTTGCCGACAGAACTTATTGTGAGATTATCTATATTCGCAGAGGATGATAAAACTTCAACAAAAGCAGATGGATGGTTTGGCGCAGAAGGGAGTCCGACAATCAAGTCTTTTATATTGATTTGAGAGTTTTCTGAAAATACTACCGTGCCTTTATTGATTTTAAATTCGCCTTGAAAATTCGTTATTCCATCTAAAATCAAATTTGAATTCCCGTTTTTCTCAATGAAATTATTATTATTGGGCGCCGATATTCCGCCTTTCATTGTGATATTGGCTTTATCGGCGTCTAATATAAGTTTAGAAAAGTTCTCCATATATATGTCATTTGGTTTTGAGTCAGCTTTATTTTCACTAAATAAAACGGCGGATTGTTTTGCCTTTATTGTTAAAAAAGCAAAATCAACAGAATCGCCGCTCATATATACAGCCCCGCCGCGATTTGCCGCAGTATTGCTGATAAAATTTAAACTGCGGCTTTCAAATTCAACGGTAGAACGGTCAATATAGAAAACTCCGCCGTCTTCTGAGGCAGTATTTTTTATAAAATTATCGCCATAGGAGCCGCTTTGAGCTTTGACAATAGCCCCGTTTGACAAATAAACGGCGCCGCCTTTTTGCGCTGTATTGTTTTGAAAAACTATATCTTTAAATATAGACAAAGAGCTTGGATTTTGAGCGTATAAGACTGAGCCTTTTTGAGCATTGGCGCTTGTTATCTGTATGTTTTCAATAGTCAAAACAGTATTATTGGACAAATCAAAGAAAGAGCCTTGCGCGCCGCCGCCTTGAAAAATTAAGCCTGATATTGAATTCCTTTTATGAGTTGGAACAAATCTTGTATCGCCTATAATTTTAAAATCGCCGCTTGCCGCAGCCCCCAGACTTTCGCTTATAAAATATGGAGAGCCGTATTCTTGTATATCATCAGCCGACATATCAAAAATTCTGTTCCCGCTTTGAGAGTTTAAGGCGAGCAATAAATCGCTTAAAGACACTTTTGTTTTTAACCAAAAATAACCGCTGTCTGCATAGCCGCCCGTCCAAGAAGAAGCGGAGAAAGAATATATATATCTGCCCTCTTGAAAAGTTTTATTATCATTATTGTAAAATTGCAAAGAGCCTGCTGATAAAATTTTAGTCCAATATATGCCCGTTCTTGTAAAACTTGAAAGAGATATGCCGTCTAAATATAAGAAACCTGAACCGCTTGCCGCTTGCAAAGAATCGCCGTAAAGATTTTCCCCGCTATAAAACAAATTTATGCTCAAAGAACTCGCCGAAACCGCTATATTGGGAAAGGACACTGTTCTTGTAGAAAGCCCGTCTCTTAAATCCAAATGAGAATTTTCAAAAGAATATAAAGTTGAGCCGATTGTATAATCTGAAATTGGGAATTTGAGCGAAGCATTTTTAAAAGAGACTGTATTGAAATTGGCATTGTATATAGGGGCTGACAATTTGTATTTGACTTTATATGACGCTGGAGAATAACTATCAAATACAGCCTTGCCGTTTATGCCCGTGAATTTGATATTGGAGCCGCCGATTGCCGTCCAATCATCTGAATAAGTATTGTAATGATTTAGCAAAGCGTCCGAGCCGATATTTAATTTATACCCTGCGCTGGAAGCATTGATATTTAAAATGCTGTTGGATATATTGTTTTCGCCGGAAAACATTTTTGAATCAAGATTAAAAGTAGTTATGCCTGCGCTTTGATTGAAAACTCCATTGAAAACAGAACCATCTCCGCTCATAGTAAATAGCCCATTGCTTGTTTTGTTTATATTAGCTATGCCGGAAATTGAACCTGAAAGATTTAGATTGCCGCCTACTATATCAATATCCATAGAATAGCCGCCGCCTGCTTTTATATTGCCGCTATAATTGAAATTGAAAGAGGCGTCAATTTGAGAAGTTTTTTCTCCAGCCGCGTTTTTCCTATATCCGAATGTCAATTTTGTTTTTAAATCATTCAAATCGCCAAGCGTCATAACAGGCTGTCCGTTTATCCACCATCCTGCAAACCAATAATATTGAACATAATGAAAAATATCTGTGATTTGATTGAAATCAAAAGAAGGAGACCAATCTGAAATAATATCGCCCGATATTTGCGCGCCGCTCATAATATTTATTTCTTTGACGAAAGCATTTGGAGCTATATAAATAGCCGCTTTTGCGCCCGATATTGAGCCTGTGATGTCAAACTTTTCAACCAAGGCGCCTTCAAGTTCCGGCAATAAATCGTCCATATTCCAATAAAAAGGATTCCAATAGGGATTGACGCCGGCATAGGGGTCAAAATTTGCATGGCGCCTCATATAAGAGCCGCGAAATTCATACATATCGCCCAATATATTGTCGCCGAAATCAAATCGCGCGCCTATACCGCCGTCTCCTATTGCCGATAGAGTCCCCTGATGTATTATTTTGTGGTCTTTGCCGTAAGATACTAAAAGAGCCGCGCTTTTTTGTCCGTCGGAATGTATATTGCTAAAAATTGTCAGTTTATTGTTCCAGCCGTCTATTCTTATCCCGGCGCTCATAGAGCCGTTTGAAAGGACTTCTCCGCGCATCTCAACTGTATTTGTAGTTCCGTAAATATGAAGACCTATGGTATAAGAAGTTGAATTGTATTGACCATTTAAATAATCTGTCGCGCTTAGATTTCTTGCATAAAAATTAGCGCTTATATTGATATAGGCAATATCATCATTGTAAATAGAATGACCATACATATTCTTGCGGTCTAAGGCTATGCCTATATCTTGGAAAAGAGCGAGTTCAGCTTCCATAAAAGTATTCCAATTGCGGTAATTTTGATGGCTCATCATAGAATTGCGCAATTCCAAATGGCTTAAATCGGAATCCGACCCTTCAAAGCCATTGATAGGAATACCGCCTATATTGTTGGGATTATTGTTTTTGTGTATTGCTCCACTGAGAACAGACATAACATTAGAACCTTGAAAAAAAGCAAACCCACCGATTTCACTATCGTTTAAAGCTGGGTCGCCTTGTCTGATAACTCTAAAATCTGAAGACAAGCCTTCGTTTGAATCCGCAAGCCTGACCACTTGATTTACAGTTGCCTGAGTCCCGAAAGAATCTACAAGCTTTTGGTCAAATTTATTCAAATTGACGCCGTCATATTCAAGAAAATAGAGTTTGCCGTCTCCTCTGAAATATTCAAAACTCATAATGCCCATAGCATGCGCCATCTCATGTATTATCACGGGAACCATACCGTCAATCAAATGATTATTGGGCAATAATTCCATAGGTTTAAAAGACCAAGCGCTTGTATCGCCCCAAATATATTCAATCTGCTCAAAGCTTTGACCCATAAAATCCAAAAAAGGAAAAACCAAAGCTCCTATTCTTATTTGAGCATAAGCCCTTTGAGTATAATTGGGATTATAAGGCTCATAATAGTCGGCTGTATTGTCAAACAGAATGGCATTTGCAAGAGTGGTAAGCCCATTGCCGTTTGCGCCGTAATCGCTGATAGCGTCGTCGTTTAGATAATTGTAAATACCCATTGAAATTGTTACTGGGGAAGAATTTTGAGGAAGGGCGCCGAGCAATATCGCCCAATAATCGCCTGCATTTTTTATAGCGTCTATATGCTGAGGCACGAGAGTCCAGAAAAAATCATCGCCCGACGGATTGCTGCCGTCGGCGTAATTCTCGCCGCTTCCGATAGCTATATCAAAATTAAACAGAGGATTTCCATTTATGGAATTGGTAATCAAAGATTGGCGCGAAGGCATATCGGCGTTTAAAGGGATATTTTGAACGCCGATAAATATAGCGAGTAAGAATAATGATATTCCAATTCCTTTTCTCAAATTGAACTCCGTTCATTTTGCTGTGTTTTTATTGATTGAAAACTCAACAATCAAATTTTCATCATCTTTTTTGGCGGCAGATGATTTAGCTGCAGTTTTTGATTGGACAGCCGTCTTTTTAGCCGCAGGCTTTTTAACAGTTGTCTTTTTAGTAGTTTTTTGAGCTGTCTTTTGAGCTGGTTTTTGAACTGTCTTCTGAACTGTTTTCTGAACCGGCTTTTGGACGGCAGCAGGCTCTTTTTCCTTTATAGAAGTTTCGGTAACAGTTTCAAGCATTCTATCAGACATCCAATCTTCACTTTGGACATCGTCTATATCTTCAATATAAACTCTATTGATAGGTCTATCAGGCTCTTGAGTTTGAATTCTAACGGGCTCTCGAGTTTGAGTTCTGATTTCTCTCTTTAATTCAACTTCTGTTTCATAGGGATATGTATCCGGAGCTGTGCGGACTACTCTTCTTGTTTGTCTGACCGGTTTGGGCTTTTCATTTCCAAAACCAAGCTTTATGCCGCCTTGTATGAAAAAGCCTGAAAAATCGTCGGCTCTTGTGAAATCAGTATTTATATAAATTTCGGCTATATCGGATATTATCCGTCCCACCCCCAGATTTATTCCCATATATACGCTGTCTGTGGGACTGTTGATTATGTTCATGCCGTATTGATTGGACTGTTGAAAAGACACGGTTTTTGAGAAATCAGAGCCCGCCATTATATATCCGCCGTAAAGAGAAGCGCTAAAATTAAAATTATAGGCGCGGGTCTGACCTCTTAAACCATAATTTATTATATTTTTTGTATAGGCTCCTCTTTCTATCATGAGATTTGCCGCGCCGCCGCCATTTTCTTTGATAGCGTCATAGGATTGATGAATGCCTCCGATGCCTATAAAAGGGCTTAAACGGTGATAGCCTTGATTTAACATATTGACTTCAAATTCAAGCCCCCATTTAAAAGCATTGGAATTGAAATTGCTTTCCGGGCTAAGGCTTGCAAAACGAATTTGCCTTACTGTATGAAATTTTTGTATTTCCAATCCCAAGTTTCCCAATATATTGATATATCTGTTTATGCTGGCGCCGTAAAGACCAAATTCAAAAAAACCTATATCGGCTTTATTTGCCCCTTGCTCTACATTGTTTGACCCATTTCCAATATATAAGCCAAGCGTGATACTGTCGCCTTTGAGCATATCAACCCCAGCCTGCCATTCGCTTTTGCTGGATTTAAAAGTTTTAGCGTCTTCGTCTTTATTTTCAAAAGAGTCAAAATCAAATTGAAACCATACAACTTGGTCTAATATATAGACATCGCTTTTATTTTTCTTTATTCTGTCAAAAAGTTTTAGATAATTCTTTAAATTCCCTTGCGCGCTTAAAACATTGATTAAGAAACCGCCGCTCAAATCCTCAAAAGCCGCTTTGACTCCTTCCCTATTGCCGTTTTCAGACATATTGGCAATAGCCACTTTGAAAACGTTTAAATCTGAACCTGCGCTGCCATGATAATTGTTGAAAAAATTCTGAACTTCATTCTGATTGTGAGAAATCGGAGATACATCTAAAATCGTAGAAGTTGAGGCGGCAAAACTTCCAGCCGCAAAGACGACAATTGCGGCTAAAATTACTAATAGTCTGTTCATGATTAAATTTCCTCTCTTTTTTATGCGCTGTTTGCGCTTTATAGCTACCCCTGCCTCGCAAAGAGACAGAATGATTGAGAAATTGATAAAAATCAATGATTTTTTTATATTTTTATCTTATTTTTGAGCTCGCGGATTATAACATAATTTTTCAAAAACACAAAGAAAAATCAATCATTTTTTGGTTTTTATAAATTTATTTAGATTTGATTGTAACTTGGGTTTTGGCGTGGGGAAGAGATTAGACAAAATGCTTAATCTCTTAATTTGATTTTTAATTCTTGATTTAGTTTTTCAAGGAGTGTATTGACATCCTGATTTACTTCTTCGTCTGTGAGAGTTTTTTCGTCATTTTTATAGGAAAGCCTGAGAGAATAACTTATTTTGTCTTTGCCGATTTTTTGAGCGTCTTTATAGACTGAAAATAGAGAATAATCTTTTAATATATTTGCGGATTTAGCCGTTTTTTTAATTACAGATTCTATCTTTGTGAAAGGGATGTCGGCGTCGGCTATTATTGAAATATCTCTTTTTACCGAAGGGAAACGAGAGAAAGGATTAAAAATCACAGGATTTTCTTCATAAAAACTCTGTAAATCCTCAACATCTATTTCAAAATAGAATACTTCATTTTTTAAATCTTTGGCAATCTGAGGTTTTATTACGCCGAATTGTCCGACGGCTTTGCCTCTATATACTATAGCCGCAGTTTTGCCTTTATGAAAATATGGATTGGGATTTAGATTTTCCGATATGGAAAAATATTTATCGGGAAGGATATTCTTAACTATTCCGCCTCCGAAGTAGAAATCGTATTGAGGCTTGCAGCCTTTTGCCAACCAATCCCACCATTCTTGCCATAGAGAACCATACATAATCGCTCCGAAAGTTTTTCTTTCTCCAATATCGGTATAGATTTTACCGTATTCAAATAATGCAACCGACTCCGCCCCTTGTCCGATATTATTGACGATATTTTTGTATAAAGCAGGCAATAGAGAAGGTCTTAAAACTTCATTTTCTTTTGAGACGGGGTTGGCTATTTTATACTGATATTTGAGACCAAACATTTCAAGTTCTTTAATCTCGGAAAAACTATAATTGAGCGCTTCGCAAAAGCCAAGACCATATAATCTATGTCTAAAAGATTGGACAATTTTAGGAAAATAAGAATTTATGCCTATGGATTTCTTTGTCTGATTCTCGTCGGTTTGAGGGATATTTTCATATCCGTTTATGCGGACAATTTCTTCTATCAAGTCTATCTCGCCTTTGATATCGTTTCTCCAAGATGGGATAGAGCATAAAATCACTCCGAGACGAGGCTGTAAATCAATACCGAGAAATCTGAGAATTTGAGCGACTTTTTGTTCATCTATAGAATATCCTAAAACTTTTTCTATTTTTTCAAGCCTCAAAAGAACTTCAAGGCTTTTATAGTCTATATTTTTTACATCCTCTCTCTTTTCAAGATGACCGCCTGCAAGCTGGGATATTAAATTCTCTGCGCGCCAAGACGCTTGTTCGCATATATCCCAACTGACGCCTCTTTCATATCTGTATGAAGAGTCGCTCATAAGTTTTAATTTTTTTGAGGTTTTCCTAATAGAGCTTGAGTCAAAAATCGCGCTTTCTAAAAAGACTGTATTGGTGTTTTCATCTATGCCTGAATATTCCCCGCCCATCACGCCGGCTATCGCTATGGGTTTTGATTCGTCGGCTATGACGAGCATTTCATTATCAAGAGAATATTGTTTGCCGTCAAGAGCTGTGATTTTTTCATTTTCATTTGCATTTCTAACTATGAGTTTATTTGAAGCTAATTTGCTCATATCAAAAGCATGAAGAGGCTGTCCTAATTCCAACATAACAAAATTTGTTATGTCCACTATATTATTGATTGGTCTTATACCGCATTTTTCCAAAGAGTCGACAAGCCATTTCGGCGATGGAGCAACTTTGACTCCCGTCAATACAGCGCCTATATAACGAAGACAAAGTTTGGATTCAACTTTAATATTATTGATAACGGAAACTCTATATGCTTGTTTTATAATAGGCATATTGATAGGCTTTTTTAATTTAGCCGCGATTTCTCTGACTATGCCCAAATGGCTGAGGCAATCGCCTCTATTGGGAGTGATTTCAATTTCAAAAATAGTATCGGGTTCTAAAACCGTTTCTAACGGAACGCCGACTTTTGTATTTTCCGGCAAAACCATAATGCCGTCTGACTTTTGGGCAAGACCGAGCTCGGCTGCCGAGCATATCATACCTTCCGATTCTATGCCTCTTATTTTTGATTTTTTAATTTCAAAACCGCCGGGAAGAACCGCACCTATCAAAGAAAGAGGAACAATTTGACCTGCGGCTATATTTTTTGCGCCGCAGACTATATGATAATCATTTGTATCGTCATTGATTAGACAGAGAGAGAGTTTGTCGGCATTTGGATGTTTTTCTACAGAGACGACTTTTGCAGTAATTACTTTAGTCCAATTAAAACCAGACGACGCTATATTCGTCTCTATGCCTATAAAGGTGAGAATATCAGCGATTTCCTGAGGATTTGACTTAAAATCAACAAACTTTTTTAACCAATTGTAAGATATTTTCATTTTTTAACCCTTGTATTGTAATTTAAAATTGTCTTAAAAATCTCAAATCATTTTCATAAAAAAGCCTTATATCGTCTATGCCGTATTTGAGCATTGCTATCCTCTCAACTCCTATGCCGAAAGCATAACCTGTATATTTTTCAGAATCATATTTGACGGCTTTTAAAACATTCGGATGAACCATGCCGCAGCCCAAAATCTCAATCCAGCCTGTGCCTTTGCATACGCCGCAGCCTTTGCCTTTGCAAAAAAAACATTGGACATCCATTTCCGCAGAAGGCTCTGTAAAAGGAAAATACGACGGTCTAAACCTGATATCTAAATCAAAACCAAAAAAATTGCGGGCATATAAAGTCAAAGTGCTTTTTAAATCTATAAAAGTGACATTTTTGTCCACAGACAAACCCTCTATTTGATGAAATGTTGAAGAATGAGAAGCGTCGGACGCCTCATTTCTATAAACTCTGCCCGGAACTATTACTTTTATGGGAGGTTGTTGATTTTCCATAACATGGATTTGTCCCGGCGAAGTATGAGTTCTTAAAAGATTTTTCATCCCTTCAAGATAAAATGTGTCTTGAATATCTCTGGCGGGATGATCGGCGGGATGATTTAAAGCCTCAAAATTATACCAATCGGTTTCTATTTCTGGACCTTGAGCGGTCTCAAAACCAAGAGATTTAAAAATTGCGCTTATATCTTCTATGGTTTGAGAAATTGGATGCAAATGTCCTTTTGGAAAATTGAAAGAAAATGCGGAAGAAAAATCCGTTCTTTCTTTTTTCATATTCTCTTCTGTTTCAAAAGAGGCAAAAAATTCTTTTCTCTTTTCTATCTCGGCTTCTATATCTTTTTTTGCGCAATTTAACAAAGCGCCGATTTTCTTTTTTTCTTCTACTGAATATTCAGACAGAGATTTTAAAAGTTTTGTAATCTCTCCGCTCTTGCCGAGATATTGCGTTTTTAGAGCTTCAACAGCCTCTAAATTCTGCGCTTTTTGTATTTGTTCCGACGCTTTTTTAACAATTTCTTCTATATTATTCATCTTTTTCTATCCCCATGAGATTATTTAATTTTTCAGATGCTATTTTATAATCCTTTTTTATGCTTAAAGCCTGCAAATACATAGCCTTAGCCTCTTCTATTTTATTTGCGCTTTCTTTGATTAAACCTATATTGTAATAGGCTTCGGCATTTGCGGGATTTATTTTTAAAACAGATTCAAATTGCGCTACTGCTTCGGCAAAATTATTGTTTAGAAAATAGAATTTACCCATTTCCATAGTTTCATATTCTTGAGACGGAACTTCTTTTGTTTTAGCCATTTATAAAAAGCCTCTTATATATTTTTCATTTTTTCTATAGATTTTTGATGTCCTATTACAATCAAAATATCGTTTTGATTTATCTCTCTGTCGGCGGAAGGATTGACTATCATCTCATCTTTTATATCATTTTGTCCTTCATCGTTAATAAAAGGCTGCCGTCTCTTTATCGCTATCACATTTATATCGTATTCGCTTCTTATACCCGTATCTTTTAAAGGTTTGCCCCAATACTTTTGAGGGGCGACTATTTCCACAAGATTGTATCCTTTTGAAATTTCTATTTGCTCTAAGATATTGGGATTTATTATGCCGTCGACTAACTTTTGAGCCATTTCAAATTCTGGATAAATCACTCGGCTTGCTCCGAGTTTAGCGACGACTTTTAAATGCCATTTGCTTGTGCATTTTACTATAACATTATTTACGCCGAGGTCTTTTACTATAAGAGTAGATAGTATGCTTGTCTCTATATTGCCGCCTATGGCAATTATAACCGTATCGCAATCGGCTACTCCCGCGTCTTTTACGGCTTTCTCGTCTGTAGCGTCTAATACAAAAGCTTGAGTGACGCTGCCGCTAATCTTGTCAATTATTTCCTCATCATTATCAATAGCCAAAACTTGCATGCCTTTGCTTGCAAGCTCTACGGCTACGCTATATCCAAAAGTTCCAAGACCTATTACGGCAAATTGTTTATTTTTCATATTTTTTCCTTATCCAACCAACAGCCTGTCTTTGGGATATTTGATTGCGCTGATTTTTTTATTGTTATTGATGACAGAAAGCAATAGAGTAAGTATTCCTATTCTTCCCGTCAGCATAGTAAGAATTATTACAACTTGTCCGCCGGAACTGAGATTGGGCGTCAAATTGATTGATAGTCCGGCGGTGGCAAAAGCCGACACTGTCTCAAAAAGCAAATCTATCGGTTTTTGCGACGGCTCAAAAGAGATTAAAACAGCTGTAAATAGAGCTATTGATAAAACAAATAGAATAAAAATGACTACAGCTTTTTTGACGAGGTCGTCGGGAATTCTCTTTTTAAATAAAACGACTTCATCTTCGGAACGGACAAAACTTCTTATAAAAACAATTACTATAGCAAA
>JAISKX010000156.1 GCA_031260765.1 Endomicrobium sp.
AGCCGCCCGTCAAGAGCTGAAAGCTATGCCAAAATTTGATTTCGTAGTAATAAATGAAAATTTAAACAAAGCCGTAGAGTCCGTTATGACAATAATAAAAAGCCTAAAATACAAAAACAATTCGTAGGGGCAGACCCATGTGTCTGCCCAAAAATGCAAATGCGATTAAAGGGCGAACACATGGGTTCGCCCCTACAAATAAAAAGGAGACTAAAATGGATACGAATGAAATTTCTTTAGATGAACAGATGTCGGGTTTGAAGCTCGGAAGATATGAGACTGTCAAGCTCGCTTTAGATTGGATTGCTCTAAAAAAGAATGATGAAGAATACAGAAGACTTGTAGATGTAGAGGTGATTACTCAAGCTTTTCAGGATATCGTCAATGGAAAAGTAACCCCCGAAGCCATCAAAACCTTAAGCGAAAAACAACAAAAAAACAAAGACGCCAAAGAAAAAGAAGAAGCCAAAGAAGCCTCCGCCGAAGCCCCCGAATCTTCCGCAGAGCAAGCCGCCGCCGTTTAACGCAATCGCAAAGCGGCAGTTAGTCTGCCCTCCCTTGCGGGGGAAGTCCCGAAGGGAAAGGGGGGTATCGCGAAGCGCAACTCGCAAAGCGCAACTCTATCTTTTCAAGGAAATAACAATGTCCAAAACAATAATTCTCGGTATCACAGCAGGCATCGCCGCATATAAATCTTGCGGCATCATTCGCGCTTTTGTTAAAGCGGGGCATTCCGTTGAGTGCATTCTCACAAAGAATGCAGAGCATTTTATCACGCCTTTATCTTTGCAAACCCTATCCAATAATCAAGTTCACCGTTCAATGTTTGACAAAAAACAAAACTTTGACATCACTCACATTTCTCTTGCCAAAAAAGCAGATGTGATTTTAATCGCTCCCGCGAGCGCGGATATTATTGCAAAACTCGCTTGCGGCATAGCCGACGATTTGCTCACTGCGACAGTTCTTGCAAGCAAAGCAAAAATCATTATATGCCCCGCAATGAACAGCGCTATGTATGAACATAAAGCGACAATCAAAAATATGCAAACCCTTATTGAATATGGATATAAAATTGTAGAGGCGCAAGAAGGCGAACTCGCTTGTAAAGACTTCGGAAAAGGACGGTTGGCTTCTATTGATAAAATCGTCCAAGAGGCTTTATTATGAAGTTTTTAATCTTGTCGGGCCCGACAAGAGAATATATAGACCCTGTGAGATTTATCAGCAATGATTCCTCAGGCAAAATGGGTAAAGCCCTTGCGCAAGCGATAATAAAAAGAAAACACAATGTAATTTTCATAACAGGTCAGGCGGCAATTCTTCCAAATCCAAGCCGCTCAATTAAGATAGTAAAAGTGATAAGCGCAGACGATATGTTTGCCGCTCTAAAAAAGAATTTCAAGACGGCGGATATTATAATAAGCGCGGCGGCTGTATCAGACTTTAAACCTCAAACTTTCAGCAAAAACAAAATCAAAAAAGACAAACAAATCTTGACGCTCAAACTAATAAAAAATCCCGACATAATCGCTTATTGCGGAAAAAATAAAAAGAAACAAGTGATAGCGGGTTTCGCCCTTGAAACGCAAAACCTTATAAAGAATGCTCAAAAAAAATTAAAAGAAAAAAATCTTGATTTGATAATTGCCAATTCCAAAGAAGCCTTAGGCGCGTCCAAAAATTCAGCGCATATAATAAATTCCGACGGCAAAATCATTTCAATACAAAACTCAAACAAAAATAAAATAGCGGACAAAATCATCAATGAAACCATCAAAATTTTTAGAAATAACAAAACTCGCTAAAACCGCCCTCCAAGAAGAAAAAAACTGGGGCGAAGACGAAATTGCAAAATTAAAACCTCCCCTCTTGTCAGGGGGAGGTCGGCAAGACGAAGTCTTGACGGGTGAGGGCGAACGCAAAGCGCAAACGCAGAGCGCCCAATCCGATTCCCTAAACTCCCTAAAATCCCGCGTCCAATCCTGCCGTTCCTGCCCCTTAGGCGCAACCCGTCTAAATTGCGTTTTCGGCGACGGCAATCCCAATGCCGACTTGATGTTTATCGGCGAGGGACCGGGTTTTGAAGAAGACCACAAAGGGCTCCCATTTATAGGCAAGTCGGGACAACTTTTAACAAATGTAATCAACGCTATGGGTTTTACACGCGAAACTGTTTATATAGCCAATATAGTCAAATGCCACCCTATGAAAGACCCGAGCAATCCCGAAAAAAGAAGCAATGACCGCCCGCCCTCAGCCGAAGAAACCGCCGCTTGTAAAAAATATCTTGATATGCAAATAGACATAATAAAACCCAAAGTAATCATTACGCTCGGCTCTCCGTCGGCAAAAACCCTTTTGC
Source organism: Endomicrobium sp. (assembly GCA_031260765.1). Taxonomy (GTDB): domain Bacteria; phylum Elusimicrobiota; class Endomicrobiia; order Endomicrobiales; family Endomicrobiaceae; genus Parendomicrobium. The sequence goes on from JAISKX010000156.1 coordinate 2,366, forward strand.
CCGACGAGAAAGAATCCATCAGCGCCATAAGAGGCAAAATCCGAGAATACAAAGGCATTCCTCTAATCCCAACTTATCACCCGTCCTATTTAATCAGAAACGGCTGTTCCATAGACAAAAAAACCCCCGACAGCCCGCAAGCCAAAGAATTAAAAAAGTTATATTGGAGCGACATGAAAAAAGCGCTTGCATTATTAAATGATAATTTATAATTCGTAGGGGCAGACCCATGTGTCTGCCCTAATAGGAAAAACAATGAATTTATTAGAAGTCGCAGTTGATGTTCCAATCAATAAAACATTTACTTATCTGCCATTATTAAATACAAATCCAAATGACTTAATCGGCAAAAGGGTGAAAGTCCCATTCGGTAAGAAAATTTTAAATGGATATGTTTTGTCAGTTGTCTGCACCCCTTGCGGGGGAAGTCCTGCGGAGCAGGAAAGGGGGGTGCCGCGAAGCGCGCCTTTGCCGTTTTCCAAAGACATAGATGAAAAACAGATTTATATCAGACCCCCCTTCCCGCCTTTCAGGCGGACTTCCCCCGCAAGGGGAGCAGATTCTCAAATCTCGCTTTTTGACGAAGCCCCATCGCATAAACTTAAACGCATCTTGGAAGTAATTGACGACCAGCCCGTCATCTCTTCAGAATCCGTCAGACTTGCTCAATATATTTCTCAAAATTATATCTGCTCCATAGGCGAAGCCCTATCCTGCGTCGCCGCCTGCTCCATGCAAAAACCAAAACGGGAACAAAAAAGAGAAAAGAGAAAAGAGAAAAGAGAAAATACAGCATCGCAAAGCGCGCCTTTGCCTTCTTTTCTCTCTCCTCTTTCCTCTTTTCTATCTCCCCATATCCTAACTCCCCATCAACAATCCGCCTTCAACAAAATCTCCCGCGCTATATCATCCAATGAAAACAAAAATTTCCTGCTTCACGGCGTCACAGCCTCAGGTAAGACTGAAGTTTATATCCGAAGCATAGAATATGCCTTAGAGCAAGGCAAAAGCGCTATTATGCTGATACCGGAGATTTCTCTTATCGCTCAGTTTTCCGACACTGTTTTAAAAAGATTCGGCTCGGCGGCGGGATTGTGGCATAGCCATATAAGCAATATAGACAAATACAATCTTTTTTACGGCGCATTAAATGGGCAAATCAAAGTGATGTTGGGCGCCCGCTCGGCGATTTTTGCCCCATTTAAAAATCTCGGTCTCATCATCATAGACGAGGAGCATGAACACACCTATAAGCAAGAACAAAAACCATCTTATGATTGCCGCGAAATCGCCTTTTGGCGCGCCCAAGAACACAATGCCTGCGTAATTCTGGGCTCAGCCACCCCATCTCTTGAAACATATTTTAACGCTATCCGTCATTG
>JAISKX010000207.1 GCA_031260765.1 Endomicrobium sp.
CGTTACCGTAAGAGTTGCTTTGCGCAGTATTGCTTGTAAAATTCACAAGCGCATTGGAAAAATTAACCGCTGAATAGGAACTCATAATTGCTCCGCCTTTGTTGAGCGCTGTATTGTAAATGAAATTAATATTCCCAGAAAACACTGCGCTGCTTATAGGAGCAACTTTGAGCGCTCCGCCTTCTCCATTCACAATACCGCCGCTGACAGCCAAAAAATTATTGAAAGATATTGCTTGGAAAGTTATATGCTTATCATTATTAAGCACGAAACCTTTTTGGCTATTACCATTTAATATGTTTCCATTTCCATCGATTGTTAAATCAGACCACCCATAAGTAGTCCCTAAATCTGCTCCAAAAGCAATGTCATTGTCAATATTTAAAACATCCCCAGTAGAAGCGCTTGTCCAATAAGCATTTAACCCCGCCCAACTGCTGATATCTACCGTCGCCCCAAAAACTGCGCTCCCTACAAACGAAAATCCAACTGCCAACAATAACCTTAAGGCTGCCTTTTTCATTTTACTCTCCTTTTTTCTCTTTTATTTTCTCCGTTTTCACAAAAAAAACGGCGATACTTTACAAGTCAGTATTGCCGCTATAACTCAAAAAAACGGCAATTATCTAAGCCATTTCACTAACCCGTATAACCGCCGTTTATCCCGCCTCATAGAGACGGGATAAAACAAACGATTATCTGTGGAGTGAAATGCGCTTTATAGGCTTTCGCCCATCCAGCTTGCGCAGGCTCTCCCTGCGCTTCCAACAAATAATCTATTAAATTGTTTTACTGCTAATACAACCCTGTGTTTTTATAATCTCTTTTTGTAAAAAAAACTCTTGCTACAATTACAAAACTTCTTTTATCGTCAATCTTATACAATGCTATATCGTAATATATTTATATATATCGTCTAAGTCTCTTTGCGCTTGAGGCAGCATCTTCAAAGAATACTTATTTGACATATTTCGCTCTCAATTCTGAAAGAACTTTTCTTCCGTCCAAAAGTTGTCCCCCATTTTCTACTTCTTGTTCAGCCAAGCGCACCGTATTAACAATATCTGTGATAACAAATCTATCTTCATAAGTTTTCTTACTCATAATAACCAAATCTTCAATGCCTTCTTTCATTATAAAGATAGGCTCATTGAATTTATTACACATTGCTGATATTTCAGCGGTATTTCTTAGCGTTTCCATTGAAATTATTTGCATTGTTTTCTCCTATTGTGTTTTGAATTGACGCGATAATATCAAAAAGGAGTTTAAAAGACAAACGAAAATGCGGCGGTTTGAAAATTTCTTTTTATAAATGCTAAAATCCGCCTCGTTTTTTAAATCCAATTTTTGAGGAAAATAATGTCCAAATTAACAATTTTAAAATACGGCGACCCGATTTTGAGAAGGAAGTCTATTGAAATAAAAGAATTTACGGCTGATATTAAAAAACTTGCTTTTGATATGCTTGACGCTATGTATAAGGCTAATGGAGTAGGGCTTGCCGCGCCGCAAGCGGGATTTTCTATAAGATTATTCGTAATTGACATCAACCCGCCTGATAAGAGAAACCCTTTAATTATGCTCAATCCTGTTATTATCAAAGCAGAAAATAAGATAGATATGGAAGAGGGTTGTCTGTCTTTTCCCACTTTTTATGAGACTGTAAAAAGATTTGAAAATATCAAGGCTGAATATATGACATTGGAAGGCATTAAGAAAACAATTTCGGCAAGAGGGTTTTTATCAAAAGCTATTCAGCATGAAATAGACCATTTAGATGCGAAATTATTTATAGATTATCTTCCTGATTGGAAAAGAAAATCTCTTGAAAAAGAAATCAAAAGAAAAAGAAAAGCAGGTCAATGGTGAAAATTTTATTTTTTGGAACTTCAAATATATCAAAGGCTTTGTTAGCAAACCTGTATCAAAACACGCATACACTCCTAGGTATAACAATGCCTGACAAAGCCTCGTCTCGCGGACAAAAACTCAGCTTCCCAGCAGTTAAAAAGTTCGCCATAGAAAATCAAATACCTTATATACAAACTCAAAGTTTTGAAGAAAATATCTGCTCGCAAATAAGAGATTTTGCGCCTGATTTAGGCATCGCCGTATCTTATGGGAAAATAATTCCAGACTTCATATTCAATATTCCAAGACTAAAAACCTTTAATATCCATTTTTCATTATTGCCAAAATACCGCGGCGCCGCTCCAGTGCAATATGCTATTTGCAATGGGGAATCTGAAACAGGCATAAGCTCATTTTTTTTAGAGAAAACTCTTGATACGGGAGATATAATAGTTCAAAAGAAAATACAGATAGAAGCTCAAGACAATGCCGAAACTCTCTTTAATAAGTTAATTCCTTTGGGTATTGATATAATGAATGAATCAATTAAAGTTCTTGAAAAAGGCTCGCTTCTCCTGCAAAAACAAATTGGAATACCATCTTTTGCCCCCATAATAAAAAAAGAAGACGGGTTGATTGATTGGAGTAAAAATGCTATTGAAATCAAAAACAAAATAAGAGGCTTATATTTATGGCCGTCTGCATTTAGTTATATAGCAAGCGGCAAATCCGCAGGAAAGAGAATAAAAATAATAGAAGCCGACATAATAGAAGCCGATACAAAAAATGAAAAATCCGCCTATATAGCGGGTATTGAAAAAAACAAGGGATTTATAGTATCTTGCGGCATAGGAAAATTGCTCATCAAAACCGTTCAGCCGGAAAACAAAGCCAAGATGAGCGCTTGGGATTTTCTGCAAGGCAGACAGATAGGGATAGGAGATTGGTTTAAATAATTGGTAGTCAGCAAAACAAAAAGGAGATTTATATGAGATTATCGTCAAAATCAAGTTATGCGCTTTCGTGTATAATGTTTATGGGAAAAAACAAAGCCTCAAAAAAGCAAGTCACAATAACAGAACTGTCAGAAAGATTGGAAATATCAAAAATCTATTTAGAGCAAGTTTTTGCTCTATTAAAAAGAGCGAGACTCGTAACTTCCACTAAAGGCGCGCAAGGAGGTTACAGCCTGTCCAAACAACCCAAAAATATGACTGTATATGAAATCCTTTACGCCACAGAAATATCCCTATTTGAAAAAACTCCAAAAAGCAAACCCCAAGACAATTCCACAATAGAGCAAACCCTGCATAAAACAATCTATTCCAAATTAGATTCCGCCATTGAAGCATTGCTCTCCAAAATAACCCTTGAAGACTTATTGACAGAACTTGAAACAATCGAATCCAAAGAAGGGTATATGTATAATCTATAGATGCGCGTTTAATATCATGCTTGCATTTTCCAATTTATTTAGCGTTATGAAACAATCAAGGCATTGATTCAATATATCGTTTTGAGCAAGGTTTATTAAATCTATTGGATTTTGAGATTTTAGATAAAGACAATCTGAACAATCATTGCATTCATAGTCCCTTGAAAATCCAAGTTTTGCATTCCCGCACATTTTATACATCCCGCAATCTATGCACCAGAATGTATTGTCAATATCAGCAAAATCATCAGCCGCATTGCCCACTCCCATCATTAGATGAGAATATAAACCGAAAACGAAAAGCATTGCTATAATGCCCAACATTCTTATACAACCTTTTATATTATTCATTAAAAACCTCCATATTTTTAGTAAATTTTAAATAATTCTCGCTACAAATAAGGAGGCTGAAATCAAATTTTACAGAAATATAGTATTAAAATAAAAAAGAAGTGTTTTAGCTTAAAAGTATGCCATTTTAACGCTATTTTGAACATTTTTTCAGCTTTTTTGCGTGTTTTCATAGCATTTTTCTCCTCCTTTCATTATTAAAATTTAATATCATTAAGCAATGAACATTACTTAAAGCTATGGCAAATCATATAGACTATGTCAAAAATAGAACAATGTCTCTATATAAAAGGATTTACAAGATTTTTATTGCATACTGAAGTTTCCATTCTTTTTATCTTGAATTTTCGCGCAAAAAATATGCAGACTTATCACATTATTCGGGCATAAAATATGCGTTAATATCCTTTTATTCGCCCATAAAATATGCAATAACACTTGCGTATTTTTTATTTTTATCTTAAAATTCAATGAGTTTTTAAAAAAGTTGCTTTGCGTCTCTATCCCATAGGAGAATGGAAAGATAAAAAAGGATATTTTATGTTAAAAAGAAAAATCAGCAATGCTTTATTGCAGTGGAAAGACAGCGCCAATAAAATGGCTTTGCTTGTCAAAGGGGCGCGGCAGGTTGGGAAAACTTTTATTATTGACCAATTTGCGAAGGCGAATTATAAACATTATATTTATATAAATTTTGAAGAAAATCCATCATATAAAATGATTTTTGACGATGATTTGAATGTTGATACTTTAATCAAACAAATCTCATTGCGCATTCCAAATGCTCAAATTGTTCCGCAGGAAACTCTCATTTTTCTTGACGAAATCCAAAGCTGCCCAAAAGCAAGGACTGCTTTAAAATTTTTTACCATTGATAAGAGATTTGACATTATCTCCTCAGGCTCTTTGCTGGGTATCAATTATAAAGAAGTGTCTTCTTTTCCCGTAGGCTATGTTGAACATTTAGAAATGCACTCTATGGATTTTGAAGAGTTTTTGTGGGCAAACGGTATAAGTGAAAATTCAATATCCGATATAAAAGAATATTTTTTGCAAAAAAAACAAATTCCGCAAGGAATGCATGAGCAAATGCTGAAATTGTTTAAAGAATATATCGTCATCGGCGGTATGCCGAAAGTTGTCTGCGAATTTGTCAACTCTCATAATTTTGCCGATACTCTCAAATTGCAAAGAGGAATAATAAGCGATTATCTTGATGATATTGCAAAATACGCCCAAGAATCAGAAAAATCAAAAGCCCGCGCTTGTTTTTTATCCATACCTAAACAATTGGCAAAAGACTATAAAAAATTTCAATATAGTTTAGTGCAAAAAGGCGGCAATGCAAGAAAATTTGCAGGTAGTTTGATGTGGCTTTACGATGCCGGCATTATAAATTTTTGTTATAACCTTACCGCTCCCGCCTTGCCTTTTGAGGGCAATGCTATAAATGATGTTTTCAAAGTTTATATGCGCGACACAGGACTTCTTACCGCTATGCTTGAAGACGGAGCGCAAGTTGATATTATAGACGGCAAACTCGGCATTTATAAAGGCGCGGTATATGAGAATATAATCGCCGATATTTTTACCAAATTAGGAAAAAAACTATATTACTTTGAACAAAAATCACAAATAGAAATAGATTTTTTTATCCGCGTAAATAATTCTGCCGCGGCAATAGAAGTAAAATCGGCAGACAATACAAAATCAAAATCAGTAGTCAATATAATAAAAAACTATGCCGTCCCCTATGCAATAAAACTATCAACAAAAAATATATCAAGCGCTCAAAACATAGACTCTTTTCCGCTATATACGGCTATTTTCCTCATTTGAGACAATAAAATTTCTAAAAGATGCGTCAAGTTTTCTCGTCAAATTTGTATTTTTTTTTAATTTATGTATAATGCGCCCGCACTTAATGAAGACGGCTTTGAGCCGTCTTTTATTTTTGAGAGGGTATTAGATGCAAAAAGAGTTGGAAATTGAAGAATATTTATCAAAAAAATTAGAAAATACCGAAATAGAAATAATAAATGTTGAATATGTAAAAGAAAATGGTTCTTGGATTTTAAGAATTTTTATAGATAAAGACGGCGGCGTCAATATGAATGATTGCGAAAAAGCAAGCCTGCAATTTAGCAAAGACCTTGACGAAAATCCCCTCTTAAACGAGTCTTATGTTTTAGAAGTTTCCTCACCGGGAATCAACAGAATTCTAAAAAAAGAAAAAGACTTTAAAAAATTTATCGGCTCTACAATCCGCGTTCAGACTATTATACCGATAGGCAATCAAAAAAACTTTTTGGGCAAACTGCTTTCTTTTGATAATAATATAGTCAAAATCAACGATGTCACAAATGGAATCAAAGAAATAGAATTTTCAAATATAAAAAAAACAAATATAGAGACGGAGGATTTTTAAATGTCAGAAAACAGCGAACTTTTACATGCACTTGACCAAATAGAGAAGGATAAAAACATCCCAAAAGAAGAGATTTTGATGGTGATTGAGAATGCTCTTGTATCGGCATACAAAAAACATGTAGGTAAAAATGTCAATGTAGAAGCGAAAGTCAATCTTGAGACAGGCGAAATGTCTGCAAATGTCGTCAAAGCCGCGGTAGAAACTGTTGAAAATCCGCTTTTAGAAATATCTTTGAGCGATGCAAAAAAAATAAATGAAGATATAGAGATAGGCGGAGAAATAAGAATCCCCCTTGAAACTCAGGATTTTTCCCGCATAGCGGCTCAAACTGCAAAACAAGTTATAGTGCAGAAAATTAGGAAATCAGAAAAAGACGCATTGTATGATGAGATGAAAGCAAAAATAGGACAAATCATCAATGGAGTTATTTTCCGCGTTGCAAGCCGCAATTTAATTGTGGATTTGGGAAAAACAGAAGCAATTCTTCCTATCAGCGAGCAAGTCTTTAAAGAAAAATTCACAATAGGACAGCATATAAGAGCTGTGATAATAGCTGTTGATAAAGGCATTAAAGGTCCTTTAACCGTTCTATCAAGAGCTACTCCAGACTTAGTCAAAAAACTTTTTGAACTTGAAGTCCCTGAGATTTATGAAAAAGTTGTAGAGATAGTAAATATAGTAAGAGAACCCGGTATGCGGACAAAAATCGCCGTAACCTCGCACAATCCAAAAGTTGACCCTGTCGGCGCATGCGTCGGCATCAAAGGGGCGAGGGTCAAACCTATAATAGATGAAATACGGGGAGAAAGGATAGATTTAATCCCTTATTCCGCAGATATAGTCAAATTTATAACTTCTGCATTTTCTCTTGCTAAAGTATCGCAAGTAAATATTCTTTCTCAAGAAAAAAAGAAGGCTGAGGTGATAGTGCCTGACGATATGCTTTCTCTTGCCATAGGTAAAAACGGACATAATGTCAGACTTTCGGCAAAACTTACGGGCTGGCATATAGATGTCCGCTCTGAAAAACAAAAACAAGAAGAGAGCAAAGAAAAAGCCGAAGCCAAACAGCAAAAAGCCATTCAAGGATTGGAAAAGTTGGAAGGAATTACTGCAAAAGCTATAGAAATTCTCAGCCAAGCGGGGTTCACAGATATTGAGAAATTGAAAACTCTTAATGTTGAAGATTTGACAACTCTGCCTGGAATAGGCGAAAAAACATCTGCAAAGATTATAAAAGCGGCGCAAAATAGCAATTAATGTGTGAGGAATAAAATGGCTGCACAAACAGAAAAAAAAGATGAAACTAAAAAGAAAAAGAAACCCGCTGTTTCGGACGAAACTAAAATAGCCTATAAAGGCGTTGCTCCCGTATCTAAAAGAGCGCCTATTACTAAAAAAGCTCCTCAGAAACGCAAAGAAACAGAATCAAATACAGATTATTCATCCAAAGCGCCTAAAACAAAAACAGCCAAAAACAAACCTCCTACAAACAAAATAAAAAAACCAATTAATTCTCAAGAAGAACAAAAAACTCAAGGGATTCCCATCGGACAAAAAACTCCTGAACAGAAAAAAAATCATCCAACTTCTCAACATCCAATTCATCAGCCAAACAAAACGCATATAAACAAAAAAGATAATACGCCTAAACAATCCGAATCGCAAAAAAATGGACAGCAAATAAAGAAAAATGTAAATAAAACAGAGTCTTCGCAAGAAAATCAATCTAAAAATACGGCGAAAACTCAAACTTCGTCTAAAACAGATGATAAGCCTATCGCTCCCCCAGCCCTCGTAATAAGAGAAAAAATAGAAGTCAATGAACTTATAAATGTCAGAACGCTCGCCGAAAAGATGAATAAAAAAGCAGGAGAAGTTTTGATG
>JAISKX010000253.1 GCA_031260765.1 Endomicrobium sp.
ATTCCGGCGGGCTCACAAGAAATATCGTTCAATGCTTGGAAGATTATAATATTCCATTATATCTTTCTCACACAATCACAGAGATTCGCGGCAAAAAAAGGGTTGAGCAAGTAGTCATTTCAAAAGTGGATGAAAAAATCGTCCCAATACCGGGAACTGAACAAGTGATAGATTGCGACACAGTCTTGCTTTCCGTAGGCTTAATCCCAGAAAATGAATTGTCCCGCCAAGCAGGTTTAGAGATAGATAAGCGCACAAATGGTCTTGTAGTCTATGAAAATATGGAGACAAGCATAGACGGCATTTTTGCCTGCGGCAATGTATGCCATGTTCACGATTTGGTTGATTTTGTGACAGCCGAAAGTATGAGAGCAGGCGCTGCGGCGGCGCAAAGCGCCTTTTCCAATGAAAAGCGCTCTTCCAATATCATCACAATAAAAAATGGAGACGGCATAGGCTATACAGTTCCTCAAAAAATCCGCCCAGACAGAGTAGAAAAAGCTGTTGAGATTTTCTTCCGCGTGCGAGCCATATACAAAAATGCCAAAATTGAAGTCAAAAGCGGCGGCGAGACAATAGCGAGTTTTAAAAGAGAACATTGCGCCCCGGGCGAAATGGACAAAATCACTCTCCCCAAAACATTTTTAGATAAAGCCAAAAGCGAAATGGAAATCTCCGTAATAGGCGAAAAGAAAGCCGCCGACGATACCGCCACAAAAACAAGAATAAAAAGAGACGACGGCGTCACGGAGTTAATCTGTATAGGCTGTCCTCAAGGTTGCCATTTAAAAGTGGATGAGAAAAACAATTATGCCGTCACAGGTAATACTTGCGAGCGCGGCGCGGCTTATGGCAAAAAAGAGTTGACCGCACCCACAAGAATAATAACTTCAACGGCAATAATAGACAGCGGGCGCTATTCAAGGGTATCAGTAAAGACGGACAAGGATATTCCCAAAGAGAAAATCTTTGAGGCAATGCGCCTTTTAGACGGCTTAACCCTAAAAGCCCCATCCAAAATCGGCGACATAGTAGTTCCAAATATATTAGGCACACAAGCCAATTTTGTAGCGACAAAAAACATAAAAGCATAAAAATTCTTCCTATCAGGGAGAGTTTGTCGCGCCGTAGTAATAGCAAAGGCGGGAGGGCGCTCAAAAAGCTCAAATTTCATTATTTTTTAGTATAATCCCGCCAATGTTTAATTTAAAGGTCAATAATCAAGTTGTTAATGCAATATAAAACATAAGGAAAACGGCTATACAGCCGTTTTTTCTTATGAGTTGTTAAAATAAAAAAGGAGGCAGGTATGAAACTCAGTATCAAAGCAGTTCTCGTATTGTTGGCGGCGGTGTTTTTAAGCGTGGAAGTTGCTAAAGCGGCAAAGCCTAAATTGATTGTCTACACATCAATGAAGGAGTCTTTAATTAGTTCTCTTAAAGCGGATTTTATTAAGAAGAATCCTGACATTGATATGGACTATCAATCGGCGGGCGCAGGGAAGTTGATGGCTAAAATAGCTACAGAAAAAGAAAGCGGTAAAATTATGGCAGACATCATCTGGACAAGCGAAGTGCCTGATTTTTATCAGATGAAAAACGACGGCATCCTCATTAAGTATAAACCCCAAGGCGCAGACCAGACAATCAATCCTCTTGTAGGAACGGATGATTATTTCAGACCCGCCCGTTTGGGAACGCTCGGTATAGTTTATAATACCCGCGAAATCAAAAATGCTCCTAAAACTTGGAAAGACTTGCTCAACAAAGAGTATAAAGGCGCTTATTCAATAGCAAATCCTGCATTGTCGGGAACTTCCTATGTAAGCGTTGCTATGCTTCAACAGGTTTTCGGCGACCAGTATTTTAGAGATTTGCGTAAAAATGGCGCAAAAGTCGGCAAAGGTTCCGGACAGGTTGTTGACGATACTGCTTCTGGAGAACTTGCGGCTTCTCTCGGCGTTGATTACATCACCTTTGATAAAATAGATAAAGGCGCAACGCTTGCAATCGCATATCCTAAAGAAATTCTTATGATACCAAGCCCTATAGCCATACTTAAAGATACTAAAGCTTTGGCTGCCGCTAAGAAATTCATAGATTATATGATGAGCAAAGACGCGCAGCAAATAGTGGCGGATAACGCTACTTTGCCTGTGAGAAAAGATGTCAAAGTCCCTGCAAAATATAATCTCCCTACTGTTGACGACGCTCAAAAGAACGGGATTAAAGTGGACTATGTAAAAATGATGTCTGAAAAAGAAGCAAGAGTAAAATCTTTCTTAGACATTATGCAGAAGTAATCGGATTTAAAAAAAGACGCAGGGTTTTAAAACCCTGCGTTTTTTTATCTTAAAATAAGAGGTAAATATGGCAAATATCCGAATAGAAGGCGTGTATAAATCTTATGAAGACAATCATGTCCACAAAGATTTGAATTTGACTATAAATGATGGAGAATGTTTTACCCTGCTTGGACCTTCGGGATGCGGCAAAAGCGTCTTGCTTAGGATGATAGCGGGTTTTGAAATGCCCGATAAAGGCAAAATTTTTATCAATGACCAAATAGTAGCAGACAGCGACACAAAAAAGTCTGTTCCTCCCAATCAAAGAGATTTAGGCGTTGTTTTTCAAGATTATGCAGTGTGGCCCCACATGTCTGTTTTTGACAATATCGCCTATCCTTTAAAAATCGCCAAACAATCAAAAGAGACAATAAAAGAAAAAGTTATGAATATAGTTCATTTGGTAGGGCTGACAAATCTTGAACAAAGAATGCCCTCTCAACTTTCAGGCGGACAACAGCAAAGAGTGGCTCTGGGCAGAGCTCTTATTGGAAACCCGTCCTTGATGTTATTGGACGAGCCTCTCAATAATCTTGACGCCAATTTGAGAGAAGAGATGAGATTTGAAATCAAAGCCCTTCAAAAGAAACTTGGAATCACAATTTTCTTTGTGACCCATGACCAAGAAGTGGCTTTGGCAATCTCAGACCGCATAGCTATTATGAATGAAAAAGGCAAAGTTATGCAGATTGGAACGCCTTTTGATATTTTTGAAAATCCCGCAAATGATTTTATCTTCAAATTCTTGGGAGTGTCCAATTTCTTAGATGTCAAACAGCAAGA
>JAISKX010000032.1 GCA_031260765.1 Endomicrobium sp.
AAACTATTTGAAGAAATCAAAGAATTGGCAAAACCAGCAAATGCTGATTTGTTCCCACGTATGAGCAAAAGGAAATTCGAGTCTCGATGAAAGGATGTGCAAGCAAGAAGGTTGGAACAGTTTAATTCAATATTTAAGTGGCTGAGGAAATTGGCAAAGCAGGGCAATGTTGGGGCTCAAATCATTTTAGGAAAGATGTATGAAAATGGAATAGGAGTGAAATGTGATGAGGCAGAAGCAATAAAATGGTATAAGGAATCAGCAAAACAAGGTAATGTGGAGTCTCAAAAAAAATTGAAGAATATATATGATAAAAAATTATTAAAAAAATAGATTGTCAATGAATAGGAGGATTTATGGAAATTAAATTTTACAGCGGGACTAATCAAATTGGGGCGAGTTGTTTTGAAGTTCGGTCGCAAGGAGGCGGGAGAATTTTATTTGATTATGGCAAGCCGCTTGACAGCGTCGGCGCAGCGCCGCAATTGGATGATTGCAATATGATAGACGGCGTTTTTATTTCTCATCCGCATCAAGACCATTATGGTTTTATAAATGAACTGCCTAAACAGATTCCCTTTTATATGTCCGAAACGGGGAGCAAATTGATAAAACTCTCACAAAGATTATCAAGCGCCGCTCATAAGGCTTATGACAATAAAACGATTTTTTTAAATAGCGGAAAATCTGTTAAAGTTAAAGATATAGAAATCATACCTTTTATGGCAGACCATTCTGCTATAGGCGCTTTATCTTTTTTAATCAAGGCTGACGGTAAAAGCATATTTTATTCTGCTGATTTCAGGTTCACGGGACGCAAGCCATATACCTCGTCAACTTTGGAACAATATTTTGAAAAACACAAAGAAAAAATTGATTATTTGATTTTGGAAGGGACGCATATAGAAAAGGAAAATGCCTCCCCAAAAACAGAAGAACAACTTGAAAAAGAAATAGTAGATTTTTTAAAGAAACCCGACAAACTGACCTTTGTTTATGCTTCTGGGCAAAATATAGACAGATTTGTAACTTTTTATAGAGCGGCTATAAGAACTAAAAAAATTCTTGTAATAGATTTGTATATGGCTTATATATTGGATACTTTAAATATCCCAACTTTGCCGAAATCTCAAAGTAACAATATATTGAGATTTCCATATAAGGAGCAAGTAAGACAATTCAAGAGAGCCAAATTATCCGAGTATACAGATAAATTTTTGAAGACATATACTAAAAAAGACAAAGAAATAAACGCTAATCCATCAAAGTATATTTTTCTATTGCGCAGCAGTATGTTAAGCGGCAAAAATGAGTTTAATGAAATCAATGTTAAAAACGCCAATCTGATTTATTCTATGTGGGCGGGCTATCAAAATAAGGATGACTACAAGAAAACAATCGGAAATTGGATAGATAAAAATAATATACTTAAAAAAGACATGCACATAAGCGGGCATGCTGATATTGAAGCGCTTAAAAAATTGGTTGATATAGTTAAACCTCAAAACATCATTCCATTTCACACAAATAATCCAGAGACTTTCAAAAAGCATTGGGACAATGTGAGAATTGTTAAAGACAAGGAAATCTTGGAAGTTTAAAGCGGCTTGTCATTGTTTTTGTTTCCTCTCCCCTAATATAAAATTCTTTTTTCTGCTCTTCTCCTACGGGAGAGGTTAGGGAGAGGGTAGGGTGAGGGTGGTTTTATATCTGTTGGGTCTATCTAAAAATCTATAATTCGTAAAGGCAAAATTGATTTATTATTTTGTTATTGATATAAACCAGCGTTGTTAGGGATAAATCCCAATTTATAGCCGATGGGCTTAAAACGAAAAGGAGAAACAAATGACAAAAGGGCAAACGACAATCATATTGGAAAAAAATGCAGAGATTTGGAAGGAACTTGCAAAGAATCCACAAGGATTTATGAACCTTAAAACCGACAGAGAAATCTATATAGATGTTCGCAAAAATAACACCCTTGATGCTTATTATAGAGGACAAAAGGTCGTAGAAATAGAACCTACGCTTGCTATTGATACATACGATCACAAAAAAATTATCAAGAAGAAAAGAGAAATTGACGCAAAAAAACTTAAACCTGAGAATGTTCTTAAATCTAAGTTTATTTTAGAATCATGTGATAAAGACTCTTTCTTTATAGATTCTGAATTTGAATATACGCTATTGGGGAACAAGACTGCTCGTGCCGATTTAGTTTATTTTCATAAAGGGTGTATATATTTTGTTGAGTTAAAGAGATATAAGGATAGGCGTCTTGCTCATAGGAATTCTAAGCCGATAGAGGTAGTAAAACAGATGCAAAAATATAGAGATGTATTTAAAGAACTTACCAATAATGGGGTGCTCAAGAAATATTATCAAACTGTTGCTACAATAAAATATAGACTTGGTCTTATCTCAGATGAAATTGAAATAATAGGAATCAATGAAATCCCAATTTTGCTTATTGCAGATATCCCACCAATAGCCAAAGGTCGTCCAGAAAGCAGTATTCGTAGAAAACTTGATAGTATTAAGAAAAAAATAGAGGATTTTCCTATGGTAGAACGTAAAGAGGGTGATTTTAGTTTCTCTATTGAGTGACTATATTCAAATTTCTTAGCGTTGCGCTATAAATTGTAAGTATGCGTTGTTCTATGCAAAGTTGCGGAATTTATATAATAAAATCAAACACTTGCTTTTATACAACAAAGGCTTGGAGAACTGCATAAAATAGATTCTGCGACTTCGCGCAGAATGGGCATAATACTCAAAAATAGTTGCTAATTTTGGGTATTTTTGAAGTAACAATACCATTTTAAATAAGAAACTTGATGTTTAGAAGACAGCCCATTATGCAAAACATAT
>JAISKX010000073.1 GCA_031260765.1 Endomicrobium sp.
CAGGCGATGTTGGAGGCTTTATTTGTTGTTTTTTTTATGTCTATGATTATGCTTGCGTTTATTCAGTTTTGCATTATGATTGTCAATGATATGTCTGCTAATGAAGCGGCTTTTACCGCTATGCGCTCTGCGGCAGTGACCAAATCTAAATATAGAACAAAAGAAGCAAAAGAGAGAGTGGATAGATATTTGTTATTCTTTAATCCTATGTCCATAAGCCCAAAAGGAATAACATTGACAGACAAAAGCATTGTAGAGCGGTTTTTTAATAGAAATGGAAGCGGCGCAGATGAAGAGAGTTTGGAAAATTCCGATGAAGGCGGCAATTCCGTCGCCGTCTGGTCTGGCAGCAAAAAGACAAGGGACTATAGCGGGAACTCCGTCGTCAAACAAACTGTCAAAATCTATTATTATACTCCTGTGGTTTTCGGCAAGCTCTTCCCAAATACTATAGGCAATAAAAGATTTCAATCCGCAAGAAATAGAATGTTCCCCTCTCCCGACGACGATTATTATTATAAGGCTTATCCCAATGCAAAAAAATTTAAAGATTTCTTGTGAGAAAATGACAATCATCATCTACCCCGCATTGCCTGCAAGGCTATGCGGGGAGCAAGGAATATAATAATGAACAACAAAGGGCAAACTCTTTACTATTTTTTAATTCTCATAATGATTTTGTTAATGAGTTGGGCGATGATGTTAAATATTGGAAAACTCATAATAGATAGAATGAAAATGCAAAATACCGCAGACAATATCGCTCTTTCTTTGGCTGCGCAAAAGGCGAGAACTTATAATGCTATCGGCGGTATGAATTATCTTATAGGCATAGTTTTGTCTGCGGCGATGAATCCTACAGTTATACAATTTCCATCTTATTCCACAGAACTTATCGGAGGTTTGCCTGCAACTATGCAAAAAGTAGAAAATCCATTGTCAGATATAGAGCATAGCAGCGGCAAAACAAAAAAAGACGGAGTAAAAACAATCAAAACGACAGTTGAAGCTTTGCAAACAGCTCAAAAAGCGGCAATGCTTGCTTATATTGAGCAAATATATGAAACTCTCTATAAAAACAATACAGGCGATTATAATACTCTCGTCCTATCTATGCCTGATGCAAAAGATTTGAGCAAGCCTGAGAAATATCTCAATCTAAAAAAGAATTCAAAAGGAATTACTTATTTGAAAACCGTCAATGATATTTGCGTCCAGCAAAAAGTCCATTTTCATTTTTTATCTTCTCCCAAATTTGAATCAAGCGAGTATTCTTGGCTTGTTGAGGACGAAGATTTTAATGAGCAAAAAATCGCCGTGATGATGAGAAAAAAGTCAACAAATAAAAAACCTATATTTGCAAGATTATTGGGCATAGAATTTCCTTCTGCCATAGTATATTCAGCCGCCGCTCCGTATAATGTCAAAGGCAGTATGTTTCCCAAAGAAGAAAGAGTTTATACGGGCTATGACAAAACCATTGACCTTTTTGTTGAAGCCTCATCCCTGCTGCAAGCCATTTTGATGGAACGGGCTATTTTAGAGACAAAAAGCATCCCTTATGTCGGCTGGGTTATTGCGGCTTTAGGCAGCGGATTTTTAATAGAAGAAGAAGCAAGAAATAGAATCCGTATAGCAGGCATCAAAACAAAAGACAATCCCATAGACGCATATCTTGATGCAAAGGCTGGCGGTTGGGCTGCGCATTTGATACCATATAGGTCGCCGCAAGAAGACGACTAAACTTATATGGAGGTCTTAATGAGGAAAACGAAAGGAATTATACTTGCAGGAGGCAAAGCCACCCGCCTTTATCCCATCACAAAAACAGTCAGCAAACAACTCCTTCCTATCTATAATAAGCCGATGATTTATTATCCCCTATCTGTTTTAATGCTTGCAGGCATTAAAGATATTCTCATCATTTCAAATACGGAAACTCTGCCGTCTTTACAAATGCTTTTCGGCGACGGCTCTCAAATCGGGCTAAATATAGAATACGCCTTGCAAAAAGAGCCGCGCGGTCTTGCTGAAGCTTTTATTATAGGCGAAAAATTTATAGGCGGCGATAATGTTGCTCTTGTTTTGGGCGACAATATACTTTATGGACATGGATTATCCCAAACCTTAAAAAAAGCCGTTGAAAAACAAGATGGAGCGACCGTTTTCGGCTATTATGTAAAAGACCCGCAAAGATATGGTATAGTGGAATTGGACAAAGACAATAAAGCCTTGTCCATTGAAGAAAAACCTCAAAACCCAAAATCCAATTGGGCTGTAATAGGTTTGTATTTTTATGATAATGAAGTTGTGCAAATAGCCAAAACTATAAAGCCGTCAAAAAGAGGCGAATTGGAAATCACCGCGATTAACGATGCCTATTTGCAAAAAAAGAAATTGAGCGTGGAATTGCTGGGCAGAGGCTGCGCTTGGCTTGACGCGGGAACTTATGAGTCTCTTTTGGACTCTTCCTTATTTATCAAAACCATAGAAGAAAGGCAGGGCATAATGATTTCCTGCATTGAGG
>JAISKX010000100.1 GCA_031260765.1 Endomicrobium sp.
TTGTCATTCTGCGCGAAGTCGCAGAATCTATTTTATGCAGTCTTCAAATCTTTGCCGTTAGCGGTAAAGGCAAAGTTGAAAAAGGATTTAATCCTATGGATTCTGCGACTTCGCGCAGAATGACAACTACAACATAATCAAACACGCAATGACGACCCCGACCCTGGGTTTTCCCTTAAAAATTTTCTTATTCTTGACCTTGCGGCAGGGCTTACAGCAAAATCAAGCCAATTCGCCGTGGGTTTGATGTTCTTTCTTGTGATGATTTCGCATACATCGCCTGTTTTTAGTTTTGAATTGATAGGAACCATTTTGTCGTTGACCTTTGCCCCCATACAAGTGTCGCCTATATCAGAATGTATGGCATAAGCAAAATCCAAAGCGGTCGCGCCAAGCGGGAGTTTTATCACTTGTTTTATAGGCGTAAAAACAAAAATCTGCTCAAAATTGCACTCGCTTTTTAAAGAGTCTAAAAATTCTAAAGAATCATTTGTGTTTTCATGCTGTCCCTGCAAAAATTCTTTTAACCAATCAAGTTTGTCTTCTGTTGAAATATATTTTGCGTCTTTCTTTAAGCCGTATAAATCGCCTTCGGCGGCTCTTTTATAGCGCCAATGGGCGGCTACGCCGAATTCCGCTCTTTTGTGCATTTCTTCAGTTCTTATCTGAGCTTCAACAATTGAATTTTTATCAGACGCTATTGTGATGTGCAAGGATTGATACATATTGGCTTTCGGCATATTTATATAGTCGGTAAAAGAACCTTCAAGAGGTTTGAAAATGGAATTGATTAAACTCAAAATCTCATAACAATGCTCTACTGTGTCGGTAATCACTCTCATACCGAATAAATCTTCAATAGCGGAAAAAGGTTTGTTTTGTCTTTCCATCTTCTTATATATGCCGTAGAGAGTTTTTGGACGGGCAAAAATTCTAAAAGGGATTTTTGTATCCTGCAATTTTATTTTTAACTGCTCGGCAACTTCTGTAAGATTTTGCATATTGATTTCCGAGCGCCTGTTCCATTGCATTTTTATATGATGATATTGTTCGGGATTTAAAATCTCAAAAGCCAAATCTTCAAGTTCGTCTTTCCAATTGTAAATGCCTAATCTGTGGGCGAAAGGGGCGTATAAAGTGAGGGACTCATTGGCTATCATTTTTTGTTTATCAGGGGGCATAACTTTTAAAGTGCGCATATTGTGGAGACGGTCGGCGAGTTTTATGATAATCACTCTTATATCTTTGACTACGGCAAGAAGCATTTTGCGCCAATTACTGGCTTGAGCGGCGATTGCATCGTCAAATTGATATTTATTGAGTTTTGTCACGCCTGTGACGAGAGAGACGATTTCATCTCCAAATTCATCTATCAATTCTTTTTCCACAACCAAAGTGTCTTCCAAAACATCGTGCAAAAGAGCGGCGGATATGGTGGCGCTGTCCATTCTCAATTGCGTCAAGTTTTGAGCGACGCAGAGAAGATGCTCCATATAAGGAGCGCCTGAAACTCTCGTCTGATAAGAATGGGCATAAGAGGCAAATTCAAAAGCCTTTTCCACCAATGCCATATCGTCTTGATTTAGATAAGTTAAAGATTGTCTTAATGTTTCCATGTTTTATTTCCTATCAATTTTAATCTATTGTCATCCCTACTGATATTATATATTTATCTAACTTAGAGCCAAATACATCATTGTGCTCTAATGCGCCTGATATTTCGTAATTTTTTATTTTAAGTCCAAAACCATAAGTATATACAAAAGAGTCTCTATCCATATTTGTTCTTGATATAAAACCAGCCCGCAAAGCAAAAAAAGAACTGACAAATTGCTCTATGCCGAAATGCAAAAAATCGCCTTTCATATCGGTAAAACGATAATATTTTTTGTCCCAATCAAAAGCTATAGTCAGCCATTTATATTCATATCCAAGACCAGCGCGGATAGAAAAAGGTAATTGCTCTCTATCATAATCATTCCAAAACATAAAGCCGACAATGTTTTTCAAATTAAGACCGATAGATAAAGTATTAGAAAGCGGCGCTAAAAAAGATAAATCATAAGAAAACCCATTGCCCGAAGATGTATTTGCGCCTGCGTCATTTGCCGCCGCATCTACAAAAGAATCAGCCGCTCTCGCATATAGATATGTAAAAGCCGACCCCATCATAGTTTGATTTTTGTTTTCTTTTTGAGGCTTGCCTGTATCTGTGACAAAACTTAATGTTTCAGCAGGATTGGCTATGGCAAATGTTATGGCGCTAACAACTGCTTCCTTGCTTTGACGGCTGCCGCCGGCTTGCCTTATTGTTTGAGAATAATCCGACACATTATTCCATGTGACTGACATTGAGTCGGCAATAGCTGAGGCTGAAATCAAACCGCTTGGCAAAACTTCGCCGTCTTTGTTTTTGTCTATCCAAAAATATCCCGCTTCAAAAGAGCTGCCTTGCGCATTTGCTAAAGCTGCGGGATTATAAAAATGCGCTCCTTTTGATTTTCTTAAACCCGTAGCCGCTCCGCCCATAGCCATAGAGCGCGCCGATATATATCCTCCGTCATAACTATTGGGCAAAGTGGGCGCGGCTTTGGCAAAAATCTGAGAGACAAAAGCAAGATTGATAATGACAATTACATATATTTTCTTCATAGGGCGATTATAACAAATCCACCTGCGATAAAAAAATTCAATATAAAATAAAAAATATAATCTGGACTTCTTTAATGAAAATACTTGATTTATCAAAAATCTAATGGCATAATAAAAACACGAAAAAACTTGTTAGTTATAGATTTCATACGATTAAGCGAAGCAAAACTTCATCCGCAACTTTTATCATTTACCCCGCAGCTCTACGAATTGTCGTCAATCCTGTCGTTCTCTTTCGTTTCTATCGCTTTTAATCCCAGTTTATCATTATCTCTTATCAGACCTATTGCAGCGCTATCTGACTATAACTAACTTTAAAGGTCGAATACTCGCGGCTAAAAATAAACAAGGAGGAATAATGATTTGTAAAAAGGCTGGATATTTGCCGATTCCAACAATTGATTGGAATGAAAAATATGAAAAAATAATTTAAAAATCATAGTAAATGATTTTTACAGGAGGAAATTATGAAAAAAATTAACTTTAAAATCTTGACATTAAAAAAAGGAGTGGTCGCAGTCTACGATTTCAACGAAATTAAACTTCATGCCTATCAGACCTATAATCCTATGAATGACGAACTTTTTGTTCTTGAAAAAAAAGGGAAAGCGATTGTAATTGAAGCCCCGCTTTTTTATGAGAACATCAAAGAATTGGAAGAATACATTAAATCTTTGAATGTCTCTGTGGAAGGCGTGCTGCTTTCTTATCACATGGCAGGCGGAGCGAGTTTCCTGCCTGAGGCAAAAAGATATTCGTCAAAAAAAGCCTATGAAACCGCAAGCAAAGGGCATGCAAGAGAAGTTATGAAAAATTTTGCGAACGCTTTTGGAAATCAAATTGACTCGGCGTTTAACAGCGTGACAAACTATGTTAAAGATGGAGAAACTCTTACCATAGCCGACATTAAAGTTACAATCAAAGAAACCGGCGACGGTTTTGATATGATTTTCCCTCAGATAAACGCCGTATATCTGCACATGCTGGGGCATGATGTCCACTCAATAGTAGCTGGGAATGCTTCGGCAGACGAGATAATCGCGCAATTAACCGCCTATGCCGAAGACGGCTATAATTTAATTCTCTCTTCTCACTGCGCTCCGGAAAACGCGCGCGATATTAGAACCAAAATCACATATTTAAAGAATTTGAAAAAGATTGCGGCGGAATCTACATCTCAACAGGAATTCAAATCAACCGTTCAAGAGAAGTACCCAGCCTATACGGGCGAAAATTATTTGGATATGACTGCTAAATTCTTCTTTCCGCAGCAATAAATAGCCGATTAAGCTAATATAGCCTCCGCTTATAAAACAAGCGGAGGCTATAAATCGCTCCTTTCTATCAACAAATCTTTTGCCGTAATTACGACAACGGCGCTACCCCGTCTCCCACCTTCGTTTCACTACGGCGTGAGCCACCCCTTCACAAGTGAAGGGGAATTTTTAAATGTTGTATAATTGCCGCGCTTAAACAATAAAGGATGCATAGCCTAAAAAAAGGCATTGCTCAAAGGAGATTTGTTATGGATTATGCAAAAGAGTCTTTAAAGAAACATTATGAATGGCGCGGCAAATTGGATATTGCGCCTAAGATGAAAGTAGAAAACAAAAATGATTTATCCCTCGCTTATACCCCCGGCGTTGCCCAACCCTGCCTTGAAATTCAAAAGGATATAAGCAAAAGCTATGAACTCACAGGAAGATGGAATACTGTGGCTGTAGTAACTGACGGGACGGCTGTTTTGGGTCTTGGCGACATAGGTCCTGAGGCTGGTATGCCTGTTATGGAAGGTAAATGCGTCTTGTTTAAAACTTTTGGAGGCGTCAATGCCATACCGCTTTGCATACGCTCAAAAGAAACGGACAAAATAGTGGATACTGTGTCTCTTTTGGCAGGAAGTTTCGGCGGAGTAAATCTTGAAGATATATCCGCCCCAAGATGTTTTGAGATTGAGAAAAAATTGAAAGAGCGCTGCGATATACCCATTTTTCACGATGACCAACATGGGACGGCTATTGTAGTGCTTGCCGCTTTGCTCAATGCTTTAAAAGTCGTCGGCAAGAAATTGGAAAATATAAGCGTGGTGACAAACGGAGCGGGAGCGGCTGGAATAGCTATAATAAAATTGCTTATGGCTCTCGGACTTTCCGATGTTGTATTATGCGATAGAAAAGGCGCTATATATAAAGGAAGAGCAGACCTCAATCCTCAAAAAGCAGAAATGGCTGAAATTTCAAATAAAAATCTAAAAAAAGGCTCATTGGCTGATGTAATCAAGGGGGCTGATGTTTTTATAGGGGTATCTTCGCCTAAAACACTTACGGCTGATATGGTTAAAACTATGGCGAAAGGAGCTATTTTATTCCCTATGGCAAATCCTACGCCTGAAATTTTCCCCGATGAAGCTCTTGCGGCAGGCGCAGCTGTTGTCGGCACAGGTAGAAGCGATTTTGCCAATCAAATAAACAATGTTTTGGCTTTCCCCGGGGTTTTCCGCGGGGCTTTAGATGTTAGAGCAAGCGACATAAATGATGAGATGAAAATAGCCGCAGCTTATGCTTTGGCGGGCTTGATAAGCGATAAAGAATTGAAAAATGACTATATAATCCCAGCCGCCTTTGACCCAAGAGTAAAAGAATCTGTGGCAAAAGCGGTATCTGAAGCGGCAAAAAAGACAGGCGCAGCGAGAATTTGACAAAGGGTATTTCTAAATATATAATCCGCGCCGTCAATTAAAAATTTGAGAGGATTTTGGGCAAAGGCGCCCTTTACAGATTCAGTTTTGTAATAGGCGCCTTTGCCTTTTTTTATGAATCGCTACAATTAAACCCCGAAGGGGTTTTATGTTGTTAATAACCCCGTATTGCCTGCAAGGCTATGCGGGGACATAGGAGAGTAAAATGACAAAAGAAGAAATCATCAAGCAGGTGAAGGAAGAAGGCGTTAAGTTCATCAGATTGCAGTTCACAGACATTCTTGGGCATTTGAAAAATGTCGCCATCACGGCAAGCCAGATTGAAAAGGCTCTTGACAACAAATGTATGTTTGACGGCTCGTCAATTGAGGGCTTTACAAGAATTGAAGAAAGCGATATGTATTTGTTTCCCGATTTAGACACATTTACAATTTTCCCATGGAGACCTCAAGACGGCAAAGTCGCAAGACTTATTTGCGATGTCTATACGACAGACGGCAAACCTTTTGCGGGCTGCCCAAGAAGCGCTCTCAAAAGAGTTCTAAAAGAGGCGGCGGATTTAGGATATTCCTTTAATGTCGGTCCTGAATGCGAGTTTTTCTTTTTCTTAAATGACGAAAATGGAAAACCCACAATCAATACTCAAGACGAAGCGGGGTATTTTGATTTAGCCCCTATTGATTTAGGAGAAAATGCAAGAAGAGAAATCTGTTTAGCGCTTGAGAAAATGAGTTTTGAAATTGAAGCGTCTCATCACGAAGTTGCAAGAGGTCAGCACGAAATTGACTTCAAATATGCCAATGCTCTTACAGCCGCAGACAATATCAACACTTTCAAAATGGTTGTAAAAACGATAGCCCAAAAGCATGGCTTGCATGCAACTTTTATGCCTAAACCGATTTTCGGCATAAACGGCTCAGGTATGCACACAAATATGTCTCTGTTCACCTCCAAAGGGAATGCTTTTTATGATGAAAAAGGCGAATTGCAGCTGTCAGAAACCGCTTATAATTATATCGGCGGTCTTATAAACCATGTCCGCTCTATTACGGCTGTCACAAATCCTACTGTCAACTCATATAAGAGATTGGTTCCGGGATATGAAGCGCCCGTTTATATCGGCTGGTCTGCAAAAAACAGAAGCATTTTAATAAGAATCCCCGCCGCAAGAGGAAATAGCACAAGATTAGAACTCCGCTGCCCAGACCCGACTGCAAATCCTTATTTGTCCCTTGCATTGTGTTTGGCGGCAGGTCTTGATGGAATAAAAAACAAAACAAAACCTCCAAAAAGCGCGGATTTCAACTTGTTCACAATGAGTCCTGCAGACAGAGCAAAACACGGCATCAAAGGTTTGCCCACTGACTTAAACGACGCTCTAAACGAGTTTAAGAAAAGCGAACTTGTGAAGAAAACTCTCGGCGAGCATATTTTCTCTCATTATATAGAGGCAAAAGACGCCGAATGGTTTGACTATATAACAAAAGTCAGCCAATGGGAATTGGACAATTATTTAGTCGCGTATTAAAGCATTAACAAACAATGGAAAAGGATAAAGTTGTCATCGTAGGTTCAAAAGAGATTGTTTCTGCAGTTTCCAAAAACTTGGAAACTACAGATTTTGCGATATTTGCCTCAACGGCGTCCGCAAACGATGCTTTTGGCAAAATAAACTCTCTTTTTCCAGATTTGGTTATAGCAGATTATAATTTATCGGATATGACCGGATTGGATTTTGCAAAAACAGTTGAATCTTTGCATATCTGTCCGGTCATTATTTTGGCAAATCAAACGCAAAGCGACTATATAAACGATTTAAAAAAAGACGCTCTTGATATTTTTTGCATATCAAAACCAATCAATAGCGTTTCGTTAAACCACACCGCATATTTAGCCGTCCGTCTCACCAAAAGAATACATGAATACGAAACAACCATTCAAGATTTAAAACAACAGATTGAAAACAGGAAAATCGTAGAAAAAGCTAAGGGCATTTTGATGAAGAAATTTGATATGTCTGAAAACGATGTTTATGTAGAGATGAGAAAAAAAGCTATGAATTCCTCAAAACCTATAGAGCAAATCGCTAAAACCATAATTGAGATGTTCAAGTTTTTTGAGTAGCGGGCTTTCTTGCGGAATTTGCGATACCGCCTCCCAAAAATCCCCCTTGATAAAAGGCGTTTGTCATTATCTTTGTTTTTGGATATAATCACTCCCGATTTTTAATGAACGATAAATCGCTACAATTAAACCATGAAGTGGTTTTATGATATTAATAACCGCGTATTGCCTGCAAGGCAATGCGTGGATAGGAGGGAAAAAATGAGTATTCAAGAAAAAGTAGAAAAGGCTTTAGATAGCGTTCGCCCATCTTTACAGGCAGACGGCGGTAATGTGGAATTGGTAAATGTCAGCGATGATGGAATAGTTCAAGTTCGCCTTACGGGCGCATGCGGCTCTTGCCCTATGGCGGCTATGACTTTACAACACGGAGTAAGTGTCGCAATTAA
>JAISKX010000213.1 GCA_031260765.1 Endomicrobium sp.
TTAAGAAGCAAAGAGCCCGGACAGACAGTCACTGCCGCAGACCCTATTTTAGTGATGGCTGACGATTTGATAGTGGAGGCAAAAATTGACGAGACAGATTTAAGACATATAAAAATCGGGCTTCAATTCCCAATAGTTTTAGACGCTTATCCCGACGAAAAATTTATCGGAGAAGTAGAGCATATAGCCTATGAAGCAAGCATAGTAAGCAATGTCACGGTATATTTAATCAAGATAAGACCTATCGTAAAACCCAGAATTTTTAGGTCTGGAATGACGGCTACTATTACTGTGACTGTTGATTCCAAAACCGGCGCTCAAGTCCTGCCTTCTGAATTTATAATCTCAATGAGAGATAAAACATTTGTAAATGTCCAATCTAAAAATTCTAAAAAGATTGAGCGAAAAGAAGTAAAAACAGGCATAAGCGACGGAAAATTCACAGAAATTCTTGAAGGCATTTCCCAAGACGACGCGGTTGTTTTATTAAAACAAAACTCGCAAAGCTCCTCGCGCTCAAGGTCATTTATGACAAGAAGATAAGCGTTAATCGGCATTGTTTTTTGAGGGATGAAATGAATGTAATAGAATTAAAAAATATCAGCAAAACTTATCATTTGGAAAAATTAGAAGTTCCCGTTCTTTTCGGCATTGATTTGACTATAAAGCGCGGCGAGTTTGTGATTATAATGGGGCAATCCGGCAGCGGGAAATCTACGCTTTTAAATATATTGGGTTTGCTTGATAAGCCGAGCTCAGGCTCATTTAAACTTGCAGGCATAGAGGTGTCAAAATACAGCGACGACGAACTCGCTTCTTTGAGAAATAAATATCTGGGTTTTGTTTTTCAGCAATTCAATCTTTTAAGCAGAATCAGCGCTTATAAAAATGTAGCTCTTCCTATGATATATTCCAATTCAAAAGACGAAACAAGCCAAGAAAAACCGTCAAAGCTTCTTCATCTTGTCGGATTATCAGACAGAATGGAACACCGCCCAAATGAACTTTCAGGCGGACAACAGCAGAGAGTCGCCATAGCGAGAGCTCTTGTCAATAATCCTCTTGTTCTTTTTGCCGACGAGCCTACAGGAAATCTTGATTCAAAGTCCACAAAAGAAATAATACAGATATTAAAAAATCTAAATGAGTCAGGCATAACGGTGATTATGGTGACTCATGAGCCTGAACTTTCATCCTATGCTTCAAGAGTAATCAAATTGCAAGACGGCATTATAATTTCAGATGAAAATAAAAATACCGTTCTTGACAAAGATGAAAACAGTCAATCCCATATATACAAGAAAAAAGTTTTTTCTGTTTCAAGGATTAAAGATTATTTTGTTCAGGCTATAGGTTCTTTGCGCTCAAATAAAGTCCGTTCCATGCTTTCAATTTTGGGAGTGATGATAGGCGTAGCAAGTTTGATAGCTATGCTTGCCGTCGGCAAAGGAGCTCAAAAATCCGTGCAGGAACAAGTTGAAAGTTTGGGGTCTAATCTTTTGACTGTTCAGCCGGGCTCGGCTCAAAGGGGCGGCATAGCCTCTGAAAGCGGCGCGCGCCTTAGATTGATTTATGAAGATATTGACGATTTGCAGGCTAATGTGGAAGGCATTGAGGGAGTCGCGGGAATTATTAGCGGCAGAGCTCAAGTTGTAGGAAATGGAAAAAATGCCAATACAAGAATACAAGGTTCAAGTTTTGAATATGAAAGAATCAGAAGCATTGTCCCGCTAAGGGGGCGTTGGTTTTCAAAAGATGAGGAATTAGAGAGGAAAAGAGTCGTTTTGCTCGGCAGAACTGTTGTGGCAAATCTTTACGGCGACCCCGATTTTAATCCAGTCGGGGAATATGTAAAAATAGACAGAACGGATTTTCAAGTGATAGGCGTAATGCCGCAAAAAGGCTCAAGCGGTTGGCGCGATGAAGATGATTTGGTGATGATGCCTTTGCTCACAGTTTTATACAGGCTTGCGGGAACGAGATATTTTAATTTATTAAATGTCCAAGTAAAGACAGGCGCCGATATGGACGAGGTAAGCCAAGCTATTACTCAAAGGCTTTTGCTGACTCATAGATTTTTACCGACTCAAACGGACGCCGTTCAAGTGAGAAATATGGCGGAAATTCAAGAGGCTGTGTCTTCTATGGCGCGCGCATTTTCCTTACTTCTCGGCTCCATTGCTCTTATAAGTTTGCTCGTCGGCGGCATAGGCATTATGAATATTATGTTCGTGTCTGTGTCTGAAAGAACTAAAGAAATCGGTTTGAGAAAAGCCGTTGGAGCAAATAATAAAGACATTCTTTTTCAATTTATAATAGAATCCATTTTTGTCTGCTGTTCAGGCGGTATTATAGGAATAATTTTTGGAGCCGGCGCTTCAATAATCATCAGCAAACTTGCCGATTGGACTACCAGCATAACTCTTTTTTCTATCGTTTTAGCTTTTTGTTTTTCAGTGATAATAGGCTTGATTTTTGGAGTTTTCCCAGCAAGAAAAGCCTCTCTTTTAAATCCAATAGACGCTTTAAGACACGATTGATTGACTATAAAAATTAAAAAAAGTAATATCCGCCCCTTTAAAAATAAATACTAATTACGAATTGAAGGCAGCGCATAAAAACAATCGTAATGGGAGGATAGAATGAATAAAAAAGATACAGACCAGTTAAAAAAGATTCTCGTCCATAAAAAAACAGAATTGCTCAATAAAGTGAAAAATGTTCAGATGGAAATAGGCGCCAAAGAGCATGAAAGCAGCGGCGACGAAATAGATACGGCAAGCCAAAGCGCCGATAAAGAAATTTATTTTGAATTAGCCGCCGCCGATAAAATCGCAATGTCGGCTATAGACGATGCCATCGCTAAGATAGAAAAAGGAATTTACGGCAAATGCGAATGCTGCGGTAAAGATATTGATATTAAAAGATTAAAAGCGCTTCCGTGGGGCAGATATTGCATACAATGCCAAGAAGAAGCCGAAAAACCGAGAAGATAGACGGGAAATAAAATCGGGGCGTGGCTCAGATGGCTAGAGCGCTCGGTTCGGGACCGTGAGGTCGCTGGTTCAAATCCAGTCGCCCCGAAAAAAATTAAAGGAGAGTTTATGGATTTTAAAGAAAAGCTGTCTAAGACGATAAGAATAGTGAAGGATTTTCCGATAGAAGGAATAGTTTTTAGGGATATTACGCCTATTTTGAAAGATATTGATTTGTTTAATGAGATAATTTCAGCGCTTGCCGATAAATTCAAGGATTATCAAATTGATAAAATCGCGGCTATTGAGTCAAGAGGATTTTTATTCGGTATGCCTTTGTCTGTCAAATTAAATTTACCTTTCGTCCCAATAAGAAAAAAAGGAAAACTTCCGGCTGAAACCGTTCAAGCCGCCTATTCTTTAGAATACGGCGCGGCTGTAATTGAAATGCACATAGACGCTTTAAATAAAGGCGATAGAGTTCTTATTGTAGACGACCTTTTGGCTACAGGCGGAACTGTGAACTCTGCCGTTGAATTGATAGAAAAACTTGACGCCAAACCCGTTGCCGCGGCTTTTATAATAGAGCTTTTAGAACTTTCGGGAAGAAAAAGCATAAAGAATAAAGAAGTGGAAATATCTTCAATTTTGCAGTTCTGATATAGATACATTTTGCCCTGGTAGCTCAACTGGATAGAGCAGATCCGTCCTACGGATAAGGTTGGAGGTTCAACTCCTCTCTGGGGCGCATTTTTAAGAATTGCAAGATTGTATTATCTGCTGTGTTTTTTAATAAACATATCAAAAGCTTTCCTGCCTTTTTCAAAAACATAAATGTAAATTACTCTTCGCGAGGTTTAATTTTGACAGCCTGCGGGTTATAAGGAAAATAATATGCATACTTTAAACGAAATAAAAAATGAATTGATGAAAGCATTGTCTTCTGATAACAGCGCTATTGCTGTTAAGGAAATGGACGATAGCGGCGTTTTGCTTCAACTTTTTCCCATAATAGATATTATGAAAAAAGCCGATGGTAAGTTTTATTATCACCCAAACGGTCTATTTCAACATTCTTTTGAGACTTTTGAGGCTTTGGAAAAAATATTAAGGCATTTGGACAAATACTTCCCAAAAAATCTCAAAGATATTCAAGCTCATTTGGATGATAATTCAGATTTTTCAGAAGGAATTTCAAAACCCGTTCTCTTAAAATTAGCGGCTCTTTTTCATGATAATGCAAAACCTGAAACTGCAAGAGAAATCAATGGAAAAATAAGATTTATAGGGCATGAAGTAAGAGGCGCCAGAAAGGTCAAAAAGATTTTAAAACCGCTTGGTCTAAATAAACCCGAAATAACTTATATTATCAAATTGATTTTGCATCACATGCGCCCGTCAACTCTTACCAAAAACGAAATAATCACCAAAAGGGCGGCTAATAGATTTTTTAGAGATATTGCCCCGCTTGTAGTTGAGCAAGTTTTGCTGTCTATGGCTGATTGGCATTCATATAAACATCTCAAAATCCATTCTCCGCAAGAGTTAAAAAGACAGCAGGAAGCCGCGGCTAAATTGATAGAAGACTATTTTGTGATAAAAAATCAAAAACCGTTCAATCAAATCCTTGATGGGAATAAAATAATGAAAGAATTTGATTTAAAGCCGGGTCCTTGGATAGGGGATTTATTGAAAATTGTTGTTAACAAACAGAAGCTTGGTCAAATTAGCGATGAAAAGGCGGCTTTGGAGTTAATTTTGCCAAAATTGACGCAAATCAAAAAAAAGTATAGAATTGCGCCCTGATTTGAATACCAATTGCAAATTTTATTGATTTTTCAATTAAAACTATGGTTTTAAAGCAATATATAAGGTTGTTCACAAATCTTTTGCGGGCGTAGTTCACTGGTAGAATGAAAGCTTCCCAAGCTTTAGAAGTGGGTTCGATTCCCATCGCCCGCTCCCTAAAAAACAGCAAATTTTTAAAATCAAGTTTTATAAAACACTTGGAGGATTACTTATAAATGCGGAAATTACTTGTTGCGTGTATGCTATTGTTGTGTGCGTCTATTGTCTATGCCGATACCGATGTTATTAGCGCCGTTAATATTGTTGGGTTGAAAAATGTGAAGTCAAAAGATGTTCTATCTGCTATAGTGTCTAAAAAACAATACATTTATTCAGAAGAAAATGCCAGAGATGATGCAAGAGCCGTATTGGAACTTGGATATTTTGAGGATATACAATTTGATTTCAATACCAATACAGGCGTTTTGGTCTTTAATGTAGTTGAAAAACCATATATTGAGAACATTGAATTTAAAGGCAATAAGCAAGTATCAAGAGGAAAATTGAGAAAGGCGAGCGTATTAAAAGAAAAAGAATATTATGAGCCTGCAAAACTTGAAGAAACAAAAATAAAAATTGCAGAACTCTATGCCGACCAAGGTTATGCAGACGCAGATATTGAAGTATATCCCACCGTAAATGAACAAACCAATAAGATGACAATCAACTTTTTAATCACAGAAAACAATAAAATAACAATAGGCGATATTAAATTCACAGGCATTGAGTCTTATAAGCCGAGAAAAATTTTAAAATTGATGAAAGAGACGCGAATAAACAAACCTTTCAAAATAGAAGGGTTCCGCACAGACCAAAGAGCCATAGAGTTATTTTACCGCAATAGCGGTTTTATGGATTTCTCCATAGAGGATTCTTCTATCACTTACAATGAAAATAGAACAAAGATGACTATATCCATAGAGATAGCCGAAGGTCCTAAATATAAAGTTGGAGAAATAACAGCCGAAGGCTATGAAGCGCTTAAAGAAAAAGATATAACGAAAAATTTTAAAATCAAAAAAGGCGCTATTTATGCGCAAGAAAAAATCGGAGAGACTTTGCAGGGTATTTATGAGAGTTATTCTGATATCGGTTATCTTCAAGCCTCCATCAATCCGCAGTTTGACAAAGAACCTGAGACAGGAATAGTAAATATAATATTTGACATAAAGGAAAATGCGAGGGTTTATGTCGGCAATATCTATGTGGACGGGCTTGTATCAACAAAAGATAAAGTTATAAGGCGCGAAGTTTTGGTTAAAAGCGGAGACCCTCTCTCAGCGAGCAAAGTGCGCAGAAGTATGCAGAGAATATATAATTTGGGCTTTATAGACGGAGTTGAACCTAAGCTTCTGCCTACGCAGACTCCAAATATAACTGATATAAGTTTTAATGTTACAGAGGGGCGTCCGGGCATGATTTCTGCCGGCGCGGGATATTCTTCTGTGGATAGTTTTGTCGCTTCTTTGCAATTCCAATATCTCAATTTATTCGGGTTAGGGCAGCGAATAAACGCTTTGGTGGAACTTGGGCAGGTAAGGCAGAATTATCAACTTGATTGGACTGAGCCTTGGATTTTTGATAAAGACGCAAGCCTCACTCTCAGCGTGTATAATATTGATAGAATAAGAGATTATTACGGATATAGTTCTGTATATGACGAACATAGATTGGGCGGAAGCGTCAGAGTAGGTCCGAGAATTAGCGATACAGTATCTTTCTCAATCGGATATTCTTTTGAAAATGTTAAACTCAATTTAAGAGACGACGCCAATCAAGCCGCTAAAAATCAATTCAATTCGGCTACGGATATATCAAGAGATAATATATCAAGCTTATTATTGTCAGCCGCTTATGATACCAGAGATTTTGTATTTGACGCTTCAAAAGGACAGAGACAATCTATCAGTTTTCAATTTGCGACTGAATATCTCGGCGGCGATGTTAATTTTGTAAAGACTCGTTTTCGCTCCTCTTGGTATATACCGACTTTTTGGAAATTTGTATTGTCATTTAATCTAAATTTTGCCGAAGTGGAAGGATATGGCGGGCAGAGCGTTCCTATCAATGAATACTTTTATATAGGCGGAGTGGATACTGTCAGAGGCTATAAATACAATCATATAGGTCAAGAAGCAGGCGCAAGATATATGGGAGTATTAAATGTTGAATACAAATTTCCAATATATGCTGAAAAAAATAAAACTATACTTCAAGGAGCTTTCTTTTACGATATAGGCGGTTCGTGGAGATTTTTAGAAGATGTGGATTTGAATTTGGGCTCGTCTCATAGGAGTTTAAAATCTGGAGTTGGTTTCGGTATAAGATTTGCCACTCCGATGTTTCCTTTGAGGCTTGATTGGGGATATGGGTTAAATCATCCTCTTGACGACCACACTAATGATAGTAAAAGCGAGTTTTATTTTACAATCGGGAATATGTTTTAAAGGATTAATTTATGAGATTGACTGCATCTGAAATAGCAAAAATAACAGACGGGGAAATTGTGGGCGGCGGCGCCGAGATTATAATAGGCGCCAATGGGCTAAATGAAGCGTCCGAAGGAGATATTTCTTTTTTGGGCAATATGAAATATCTATCCGACGCTATAGGCACAAAAGCCGGCGCGCTTTTTATCTCTAAAGATTGTGATATTTCTCAATTTCAAAATAAAACCATTATAAAGGTAGAAAATCCTCAATATGCTTACGGCATTATTCTGGGCATAATAGACAAAGAAAGAATAGCGTCTTATAAACCGCAAATTTCTGAAAACGCTTGTATATCTGACAAAGCTCAAATAGGTCAAGCCGTATATATAGGAAGCGCGGCGGTGATTGAGGCTGGCGCTCAAATTGGAAACAATTCAAGAATTTTTCCGAATGTTTATATAGGGCAAAATTCTAAAATCGGCAAAGACTGTATTATTTATCCAAATGTAGTTATCCGAGAAAATGTTTCAATAGGCGATAGAGTCATTATTCAACCGGGCGTAATAATAGGAGGAGATGGTTTTGGTTTTGCCGCTATTGAAGGGAAAAATCAAAAGATACCTCAAATAGGCGGAGTTGAAATCGGCGATGATGTTGAAATCGGCTCAAATACTGCCATAGATAGAGCGACCACCGACGCTACAAGAATAGGCAAAGGCACAAAGATAGATAATTTAGTGATGATAGCGCACAATGTTCAAATAGGCGAGAATTGCATAATCGTAGCTCAAGCGGGCATTTCAGGCTCTACAAAAATTGGAAATAATGTGATAGTCGGCGGGCAAACCGGCATAGCGGGGCATTTAAAAATAGGCAATAATGTTATGATTTCTTCTCAATCCGGCATTTCAGGCGATATTGAAGATGGCAAAAAGATGGGCGGAAATCCTATGTCTGAGTTAGGTCATAGCATAAGAGCAAGAGCTTTGATTAGAAAATTGCCTGAAATTTATCAAGATATAAGAAATTTAAAAAACAAAATAGAAAACAAGGGAAAATAAGTGGAAAAACAAACTACAATTTCAAAAGATACCGCAGTTTCAGGCATAGGTTTGCATACTGGTAAAAACAGTAAAGTTGTTTTTAAACCCGCCCAAGCAAATACCGGAATAAAATTTATTAGAGTTGACCTCCCTAAAAAAACAGAAATCAAAGCTGATTGGACAAATGCGCAAGGAATTCACGCCGTCCGCGGCAGCGTGATTGCAAAAAACGGCGCGGAAATTTCCACCATAGAACATATAATGGCTTGCCTGCATTCATTTGCTATAGACAATGTCATAATAGAAATCAATAGCGCCGAGCCTCCAATTCTTGACGGCAGCGCCCTTGAATTTGCCAATGCTCTTGTAAAAGCCGGAGTTCAAGAATTGGATTGTCCAAGGGAATATTTTATTATAGACGAGCCTTTTGATTTTAAAATAGAAAAAACAAAATATTCTGCCGCGCCCAATGATAGACTTGCAATAGATTGCGCGATAGGGTTTGACCATCCATTTTTAAAATATCAGCATTTGATTATTGACAGCATAGATAGAGATAATTTCATAAAAGAAATCGCGCCTGCAAAAACTTTTTGTTTTGATTTTGAAATAGAATATCTCCAACAACATAATTTGTCGCTTGGCGGCTCTTTTGATAATGCCGTAGTGATAGGAGCGCAAGGAATTTTAAATAAGCAGCCTCTAAGGTATCAAGATGAATTTGTCCGTCATAAAATTTTAGATTTGATAGGCGATTTGTATTTAGCCGGAAAACCCATAAAAGCAAAGATTATAGCTGATAAGCCGGGACATCAAAACAATATAAGTTTTGTAAAAGAATTAATAAAAAAAGCAAGAATCGGAGGATAAAATGGATGAAATTAAAAGCGGAGAAAAAATTTTAACGCATGAGGATATTTTAAAAATCATTCCTCATAGATATCCCTTTTTGATGATTGACAAAGTTAAAATCAATTCAAATGAGCCTTTAAAGGCGGTGGGATATAAATGCGTCAGCGGAAATGAGGGTTTTTTTCAGGGACATTTTCCTAATGCGCCGATAATGCCGGGAGCTTTGATTGTTGAGTCTATGGCTCAGACTTCGTGCGTGATGTTTTTAGCAAAACCCGAATGGAAAGGCAGGCTCGCATATTTTATGACTATAGACAGCGCTAAATTTAGACAGCCTGTTAAACCCGGCGATTTATTGGAGCTTAGCGTGGAAACGCTCAAATGGGTCGGCAGACGCGGGAAAGTCAGAGGCGAAGCTTTTGTTGACGGCAAACTTGTCGCAGAGGCTGAATTTATGTTTATGATTGTGGATAAGCCCGAATAATGAATAAGAGGGTAAAATGAATTTAATACATCAAACGGCAGTGATAGATAAAGACGCTCAGATAGACGATAATGTTGAGATAGGTCCTTATACAATCATAGGTCCAAAAACAAAAATCAAAAGCGGGACGAAAATTCATGGACAAGCCGTAATTGAATATGCAGAAATCGGCGCAAATTGCGAGATTTTCAATTTCTCATCTATTGGTAAAAGACCGCAGGATTTAAAGTATAAAGGCGAAGAAACTTTTGCTATTATCGGCGACGGCACAACGGTGAGAGAATGCGCGACAATAAACAGAGGAACGGCTGCCGCCGGCAAAACTATAATCGGGAAGAATTGTCTTATAATGGCTTGTTCTCACACTGCGCATGATTGCATTATCGGCGATGGAGTAATTTTAGGTTATTCAACCGGTATTGCCGGACATGTTGAAATAGGCGATTATGCAATTTTAAGCGCTAGTATAGGAATTCATCAATTTTGCAAGATAGGAAAACATTCAATGATTAGCGGCGGCGCTGTTGTGGTTATGGATATTATTCCCTATGCTACCGCCCAAGGCGATAGAGCTTCTCTTGTCGGGCTTAATATTATCGGTATGAAAAGAAGCAAAATGAAGCTTGCTGAAATTGAAATCATAAAAGACGCTTATAAAACTTTATTTATGTCTCAGCTCGCTTTGGAAGACGCTTTGGATAAATTGAAAAATAATGCTTCTGTCCAAGTTCAAGAAATAATATCTTTCATCAAAAATTCTCAAAGAGGAATAACAAGACCATGATAGATAAAAGCGCGGTAATAGATGCTGATGCAAAAATTGAAAAAGATGTTTTTATAGGACCCTATACGGTAATCGGCAAAGATGTCATTATAAGAGCCGGCGCCGTCATAGGGTCTAATTGTTATATAGAACATTCTGAAATCGGCGCAAAATGCAAATTGTCAAATTCAGTTTCGGTTGGAACTCCTCCGCAGGATTTGAGTTATAAAGACCAAAGCACAAGAGCATATATCGGCGATGGGACTATATTGAGAGAATTCGTTTCAATAAATAGAGGCAGTAAGACTGATAAAACTATCATAGGTAAAAATTGTTATTTTATGGCTTGCACTCATGCGGCGCATGATACAAGAGTCGGCGATAATGTTGTTTTAGTAAATGGTTCGGCTTTGGGGGGGCATGTTGAAGTTTATGACAATGCTTTTGTCGGAGGCATAGTAGGCGTTCATCAATTTACAAGAATAGGCAAGGGCGCGATGTTGGGCGCAAATTCTATGGTCGGCATGGATATTATTCCCTATGCGACTGCTTCAGGTCAGAGAGCTGTAATAGAAGGATTAAATCTCGTCGGCATGAGAAGAAGGGGTATGAATGCTCAGCAAATCAAAGAAGTCAAAGAGGCTTATAAAATTCTTTTTTCGTCAAAACTCCTTTTAAAGGACGCTATGGCTGAACTTGAAAAAATTTCTTCTCCTTTTGTCCAAGATATAGTTGATTTCATCAAAGGTTCCAAACGCTCTATAGCAAGACCATTATAGGAAAACAAATGCAAAATATAGGTTTAATCGCAGGAAACGGCAGATTCCCTTTTTTAGCGGCTCAAGGGATAAGAAATGCAGGCAATAAGGTAATATGCGTTGCGCTGAAAGAAGAAGCGGATAAAGAGCTTGAAGAATTTTGTGATAAATTTTTTGTCCTATCCATAGGCAAATTTCAAAAAATTTTAGACAGTTTTAAAAATGAAGGCGTTCATGATGTGATTATGGCTGGTCAGGTTAAGCATATAACAATATACTCTGCAATCTCTATGGATTTTCGCGCTATAAAAGTGATGGGCAAATTGTTAAATAAAAAAACAGACACTATGCTTAAAACTTTCGCCGATGAATTTGAAAAAGACGGTATGCGCCTTGTTCCTTCTAATCTCTACTTAAAAGAATTTATGGCGAAAAAAGGCTTGATTGCTGGGAAAACTCTTTCAGAAACAGAACAGCAAGATATTGATTTCGGTTTTAAAATGGCTAAATCT
This sequence comes from Endomicrobium sp., assembly GCA_031260765.1. Taxonomy (GTDB): domain Bacteria; phylum Elusimicrobiota; class Endomicrobiia; order Endomicrobiales; family Endomicrobiaceae; genus Parendomicrobium. Next base: position 11,668 of record JAISKX010000213.1, read on the forward strand.
ATTGCAGGTCTTGATATCGGACAGACTGTAGTTGTAAAAGATAGGTCTGTTCTTGCAGTTGAATCCGTAGAAGGAACGGATGAGTGCATTAAAAGGGCTTATGTTCTGGGCGGCAAAGGCGCGATGGTTTGTAAAGTTGCAAAGCCCAATCAAGATTTCAGATTTGATATTCCAGTAATAGGAACAAGAACGATAGAAACTTTAAAAGCAAATAAAGCAAGAGCAATGGCTATAGAGGCGGACTCAACGCTGATTTTAGACATAGAAGAGGTCATAAAAAAAGCCAAAGACGCAGGCGTAACAATAATTGCTATATAAGGAGATTTTATGATTAACATAGCAGCCCCCGTAATAGGGGACAAAGAAAGACAACTCATAAATGAAGTTTTAGATTCAAGAATTCTCGCAAGCGGAAAATTTGTAGAAGAATTTGAAAATAGTTTTGCCTCATATTGCGGAACTAAGTTTGCTACCGCAAATGTCAACGGCACAGCCGCTTTGCATACGGCTCTTTTATCTTGCGGCATTAAAGCGGGCGATAAAGTCGCCACTACTTCTTTTTCTTTTATAGCCACAGCCAATTCAATTTTATTTTGCGGCGCGAAACCTGTTTTTGTTGACATCAATCCCGAAACATTTAATATCAATCCAATAGAACTTGAAAAAAAATTAAAAAAAGAAAAAAACATCAAGGCTGTGATAATAGTTCATCTATACGGTTGTCCTTGCGATATGGACGCTATTTTGCGTTTGAAGAAAAAATATAAATTTATTCTCATAGAAGATTGCGCTCAGGCTCACGGCGCGGAATTTAAAAATAAAAGAGTGGGCTCTTTCGGCGATGCCGGCGCTTTTTCTTTTTATGCCACTAAAAATATGATGACGGGCGAAGGCGGTATGGTCATTACAAATAGCGCTAAAACAGACAAAGCCTCAAAACAAATTGTAAATCACGGGCGCGCAGGACATTCCCAATTTACTTGTCTGGGGTATAATTTCAGAATGACAAATTTAGCCGCCGCCATAGGCATAGCCCAATTGGAACAACTTGACGAGTGGACAAAAAGACGCAATGAAAATGCCGCAAAATATA
>JAISKX010000237.1 GCA_031260765.1 Endomicrobium sp.
AGCCACTCGGAAAAATCCGGCAATTGTTTGCTGATTGCCGCTCTCTTTTTGCCTACGGTTTCCTTTATATATAGATATGGAAGAGCAAAAGCGCCGCACATTGCGATAAATATAAAAAATATGTCGGTTGTGATAAATACAATACAAACAATAAAGCCGGCGCCGGCTGCAAAAAACTGCATAGCGAGAAATTGAAAAGGATTTAATTTCTCATAAAAACCGCCAAGCATTATGAAATCTTTATATAGACTGTCAGTATATACCCGCAACTTGGGATTTTTTATTTTGGCAAGATATTTGCCGAACTTTGAGGCATATCTCAAAATAGACGGCATAAAAGGATTTGTTTTCTTGTCTGAGGCGGCATTATAAACTTTGCCCTCTCTCTCTATGCTTTTGAGATTGCTCAAAAGATATTTAGCGAGAAAAAATGCGGCTATTGATGCAGACAAAACGATTAGCATTATCATAGGTCTATCTCCGTTAATTTTCTAATGACGAAAGAACCCGTTAAAATCATAATTATCACTATTAAAAGCAAGATATTGCCGGCTATTGTGGTAAAAAGAACGCCTATCATATCAGGCTGCATAATATACATAATGAAAATGATTAGAAATGGAATGCAGCTGACTATTGTCCCAGACAATTTTCCTTGCGCGCTTAAAGCGTTTGTTTTATTTTTTATGCTTATCCTTTGAGTTGCAGAATTTATGATTTTCTCAAAAATCCCCGACAAACTTGCGCCGGAATCTTTTGAAAGCATTATAGCGTCCATCATAAACTTAAACTCTTTGCTTTTGGCTCTATCCGATGCCGAACACAAAACTTTTTCAAAATCCATACCGAGCGCAAGCTCTTCTGAGATGTGGATAAATTCGCTTTTGATAGGCTCTTTGAGTTCTTCGGCGGCTACAGATATGGCATTTTGCAAGGATTGTCCCGCCAAAACTGAACTTTTAATTATTGACAGGGATTCTATCACTTGCAAATCTATCAAAGAGGCGAGTTTTTTAGCCTTTTTATCTTTTATATTCCAATCCGCATAAATATATAGGCAGGACGCAATCATGGCGAAAATCATATTGCCCAAAATGATAAAAGCAGATAGAAATATAATCATAGCAATCACTAATCTCTGTCTTTTGGGAGGCAATTTGGCATATTGCTCTTTGAAAGAGGGGCGATGCCCCTTCTCTCTGCTGCTGAACATTTTTCTTTCTATATAACTACATATATATTTAACAATCACAAATGCGCTTATGCTAAAACAAATTGAAAAAAGTAATATCAACATTTGCACCTCCCTTTAAATCTTGCCTGAATATTTATTTATCATATTCATAATTTCCTGCTTGTTTTGCGCGGCTTGATTTGAGGAATCTCTTGATATGGATTTAGAAATATCCGCGGCTAAATCCGACATTCTGACTGTCTTAGAATTAATCTTTTCATTATCGCCTATCGGACGGATAACAAATTTTAAAGAGCTTTTTTCGCCCGCAAGCAAAATTATTTGCGCTTCTTCAATGGTCACAGCTGCAGTGATTATGCCTTTGTTATTATCATCTTTATTTTTACGGGCGGCTCCGCCGAGATAATTATCGTCAACAGCTAAAACCAAAATATCTTGAGCGATAACAACAGCCGACTCTTGAGTTTTTTGAGCATTGTCATTGTATTCAATGACGCTTAAAATATCTATTCTGTTTCCGGGTTTTATAACCGAAGTGTTTTCATTGTCAAAATTGATAACTAAAGCCTTATGAGCGTCCGGTATTATATGGGCAATACCCGTCTCATTATTTGTGTCTGAAACTTTTGCAGGCAGGATTTGCTCCCCTTCGTCAATAGCGGCAAGAGCCATATAGACGCTTTTACCTTCTTTGGAAAACATCTTGCTTAAAGAGTTAAAAGCGCGGGGTTGTCTATACTGTTTTGGAACGGCAATCTCAGACAACATCTCTTTTTTGATGAGAGCCCCTTGAGCAATAGCCTGATTAGCTATCACAACCGGAACAGTTTCATCCTTAGATTTGTATTGATTTTTGAGATTGGAAAGATAAAGGAAAGAAAACAAAGCAGTCAAAACGGAAAACAAAACGGCAATCAATAAAGTTTTTTTCATTTGATGCCTCCTATTTGCAAATATAAAACCATTTTAAATTGCTTTTATTGCAATAAGGAGGCAAGTGTCTCAGTAATTTCCATTGCAACTGCGGTTTAATCGGCTATGTTTTATGTAAATTGAAAGTTAAACTTGCAATTTACATAAAAATCTACTAAAAACAGCGAGCGTTAATCATAAAAAGGGGGTTCAAAATGCAGCAATTGCCTTTGTCAAAAGCTTTTACGCTTATAGAGCCTGGACCTGTTGTTTTAATTGGCACAAATCATAAAGGGAAAAACAATATTATGACTATTTCTTGGACTATGGTTTGCGATTTTACTCCTCAATTTGCTTTGCTGACAGGGGATTGGAATTTTTCATATCAGGCTTTAATCAAAACAAAAGAGTGCGTAATATCCATACCGAGCGCGTCTCTTGCTAAAAAAGTTGTGCAAATAGGCGCTTGTTCGGGCGCAGATATTGATAAATTTGCTAAATTTAAACTCAATCCATTAAAGGCTCGTTTTGTCAAAGCGCCTTTAATTAAAGAATGTTTTGCTAATATAGAATGTAAAGTTATAGCCCACATCAAAAAACACAATATCTTTATATTGGACGGTATATGCGCTTGGATAGATGAGAAAAACAAAGACAGAAAATTATTGCACGCAATAGGCGACGGCACTTTTACTGCCGATGGACGCAAAATCAAAAATTTAAGAAGCATAATGAAAGATAAACTCCCAATGGGAGTTTGAAAAAAGGAGGAAGTTTTATGAAAAAAGTCATTTGTAGTTTGGTCGGGGTCATTGCTTTGTTGGGAGTTCAATCTTTTGCGGCGGGGGAGGTTCAAATGTTTAAAGTCGGCGCTTTGGATTTTGTTGCGGTTTTGGATGCAAGCAGCAATAGGGGGGCGGATATTCTTTTAAATAAAGATTCGCCCATTGCTAAGGAGATTTTGGCTAAAAATCCCAATCCTCCTTCTTCTACCAATGTCTATATTGTCAAAAATAAAGACAAAATCATTTTGATTGACACAGGAAACGGCGGCAATAGAGGCGATGCCGTCAAAAATATGAAAGCGGCGGGAATTTCGCCTGCTCAAGTTTC
>JAISKX010000258.1 GCA_031260765.1 Endomicrobium sp.
TGTTTTTTTAATTCTCTTGTAGGCATTAAACCGAATTGCTTCATAAAAGAATTGATATTATTTTCAATATGCTTTAAACTCTCGCGTCTTGGAGAAAAACCTGTTATTTTCTTTTCCGCTTTTGTGGGCAGCCTAAATAAAAGATTAAAATCTAAATCCTCGCTTATTCTGTGATAAGGAAAATATATTTTATTTAAGCAAGTGCCGCCTTTAAATATCAAATCTTGCGATAATTTATTTATCTCTAATAATATAATCGACAGATAATAATCTTTCTCTATAAGACTTGCCGTAAAATTTGTGATTTTTGCAATACGCCAAATTAAATTTTTAAATTCAATTTTATTTTCGTGTATCATCTATTATCACTCCCCATTTTTTATTTGTTTCGCCTACCCTTGAATTTTTTGACATAGATATTACAGCGCTGTCTTTGACGCTGTCGCATAAGTCTTTTGTCATTTCATCAGCAATGCCAGCCTTCTCTAATATAACTCCTATAAATTTACGGACTTTTATTTTTGGAAATTTCTCAGCATAGCCGATAAATTTTTTTATATCGCATTCATCATTTTTTATTATTTCAATTATTTTATCTTGCGCCTCTTTGATATTCCAATAATCAACAAAATCTACCATCGTTCTTTCCTTATCGCTAACTATAACTTCTTCTCCGTTATATTTATTTGTTGTCAATCCATACAAACATTCTTCTTTCACTTTTATAAATTTGAACTGCAACCCGCTTATTGTTTTAACAGCAGACAATGAAGTATTGGCAATAAATGTCATTTGCGGGATTTGCTCGGTAAGCCCGTAAGCATTAAACATATTATAATAACCGATATAATAATTTTTATTGGGAAAAAATATATTGCCCACATTAAAATCATTTACTTGTCTCCCGCCGGCTAAAGTATTGACGGGATTAAATGTGTAAAAGCCTCTTTTGATTGGGGTTAAAATTTTTTTCTTTTTAAGCCTATAAATAAGTTGAGCAATATATTTGTTGTCTTGAGGAAGATATTTTTTTATCTCATCATAAGAAACAGTATATTTATTATAGTAAGACAAGCGGACAACAAGATTCATCTCTTGCTTGCTCAAACCCTCAAAAGTCAAGTAATTTTTCTCCATAAAACCCCTTTTTCTGTATTTTTAATATCTAATAATAGCAAAATATATTATTATCTACAAATGGAAATACAGAAACAGCGCTTAATCAGTATTTTCCATATAGTTGATTACATTTATTTGTTTTTAAATAATTCTTTTATTGATTGCAGATTTTCTAAGATTTCGCAATGTTCGGTGGAGTTTTTTGATATGAAGTCTTCTAATTGTTTTGACATTGATGAATTGTCTGAATGTGTTTCAAAGTTTTCAAAAAAATATTGCAAAGGCTTTTTTGTGACCTCTGCCACTTTTTGCAAAGTTGAGATTGTTATGTCTGTTCTGCCAATTACCCATCTGCTTACCGCTTGCTGTTTAACGCCCAATCTATTTGCAAGTTCCGTTTGAGTTAAATTACTGTCTATCATAGCCTGTTTAATCTTTTTTCCCACATCTATCATAATAGTATCTCCCATAATTATAAATTACAAACAATAGCCAAATGAGGCTTGACTTTTACACTTATAATAGGTAATATACTTTTGTATAGAGTAGAAATGCGGAAAATAAGAGAAATTCTATGGTCTTTCCATATAAAATGAGGACGCCGCAAGAAAAATTGATAGTTTTCCTTGTGAAAAAAGGCAGATACATTACCTATGTTCCTGTTTGCGTCCGCAATTTTACAATTTTTAAGGATAATAAACAATTTTAATTGGTAAAGCAGGATATATAAATCGGCATAATGCCGAAAAATAAAAAAAGGAGTAAAAAATGAAAATGAAAGGTTTTTTGTCAATGTTGTTGAGTTTTACATTCGCAGTAGTTCTGTTTGCGGGTTGCGGAGCGAGTAAGGTTGGGGTGGCGGCGCCAGCCGCAAAAATCGCTTCAAAAGTTGAAAGGGTAATACTTGATTACAAAGGTGCGGCTTTGGGAAGCGAAATTCCTACTTGGGTAGAATCCGCTGTAAATGACGATTATCAAACATTGGAGAGTATGCCTCGCTTTAAAGACAGATTGGCGGTTGTTGCTATAGAGAACGGTAAGAATCTTGATTTATTAAAGTCTTGGGCTAATAATTTCAGCGTTCAGGCGCAACTTTCACGCCAAATCAGCAATAAAATATCTGCAGAATTCGGCGGAGGACAACAAGGCGATAAAAATTCTGAAGAAAGCACAACTTTTATAAGGGAAGTCGTTGCAACTCTTTCAGAAGCCAAAATCAGCGGATTATCCAAAGAGATGGATTATTGGCTTAAAGTTAGAACAATAGATAAAGATAAGAAAACCGAAGTGGAACAATATACATATTATGTGGTCTATTCAATAAATAAAGCGGATTTGCAAAGGCAAATAGATATTGCTTTGGGCAAAATAGCGGCAAAAAACCAAGAACAGCAAGAAATTAAAACAGAAGTCGTAGATGCGGTAAAAAGATTGAGACCAGCCGATATAGCGTCTGCTGAATAATTTAAGGATAAAAACCTATGAAAAAACTTAACAAACTCATAGTTTCAATAATTCTTTCTATTGTTTTTTGCGCCAATATTTACTCTCAAGAAAGACCGAAATGGATTGATAATCCCGATACCGTCGCTCTTAATAATATAGCGGCTGTCGGGACGGGCAAAACTCAAAATGAGGCTAATGCAAATGCAAGAGCCGAAATCGTTAAATATTTTGAGGCTAATGTCAGTCAAAAATTTGAGGGAAGTCTGAGCGGAAAAGACGATAAGTCAACTAAATTGAGTAAAGAAGAAGTAGCCGAAACCGCAAGCGGTATAGTTAAGGGCATAAATATCTCAAAAACTTATAAAGACGCCGAAGGTTTTTATGCTCTCGCTATTTTGGACAAGAAAAAGACAATTAATGAATTGTCTTATGAAATAGATGCCTTAGATTCCAAAATGCAAACTTTATTAGACGACGGCGACGCGGCTTATTCGGCTCAATTAAAAAAGATGTATCTAAAAAGAGAAGAACTAAATAAAAAGTATATGTTTCTTGCAGATAAACCTATTTCCGAGAAAGTTAAATACGAAGCCATTTTTAAAAGCGGCAAAAACAAAGAGCCTTTAAACTTTTATTTATCTTTTAAAGATGCGTCTTTTCGCGGTGTCACTCCGCTAAGAAACAAACTTTCGGCTTTAATAATTGACAATGGATTTACAACTTCAAGTGATATAGAAAGAGCCAATAGGGTATTAAATATTCTTGTCACTTATGCCCAAGAATATATGAATGTTTCAGGTTTCGAAAAATGGAAATTCACTTTTCGTATTGAATGCAAAGATGGAAGTAAATCTATTGGCATTGTTACCGAAGAATATACTGAAACGGGGAGGGAAATCACACAAGCATATAACAAAGCATTAAGTCAGTTTTCTACTTATTTAGATGCAAATTACGAAAAGTTGTTGCAGTAAAAATAAAAAAAGGAGAAAGAAATGAAGAACAAAGTAAAAGTAGCATTGATGTCATTGGTTGTTGCCGCCTCTTTTTCATTGATTGCTTGCGCTCCGGCAATGCAATCGTCAAGAGTGTCTCTTGATGAATCGGACAGAGCGGCTGCGAACATAA
>JAISKX010000012.1 GCA_031260765.1 Endomicrobium sp.
CTTCCGCGAAGCATTTTGAGCGTATTTTGGCAGAATTTGCCTGCGCCGTGTAGCAGCGCTACATCAGCAGGCAAATTGTGTCAAAAGACGCCAAAAGGCAAAGCGACCATCCCGTCGCGGAAAACTTAGAGCCAGTCGTGTGTATCGCGGCTCCGCCGCACCTTATATCAAGATGTTTTTGTTGATTGATGCTAAGTCCGCGCACCCCGTTAGCCGCATTGAATGTATTAGCTGCGCTTTGATTGTATTGTAATACGTCGTCAACCCCTTTTCCTCGTCGCCATGAACTGATATTGCGGCGGGTCTGCATATCAAAACCGCTTTGGCACCTAATGCCAGCATCTTCAATACATCCGAGCCTGTCCTTATGCCGCCGTCCGCTAATACTATAGTTTTTTTGCCTACTGCGTCGGCTATGCTTTCTAAAACATCTGCGGCGCCTGCTGTATAATCAAGAACTCTGCCGCCGTGATTGGAAACTATTATTGCATCCGCCCCGCTTTCTACCGCTGTTTTGGCGTCGTCTATGCACATTATTCCTTTCACTATATACTTCATTTTTAAATCGTGGACTTTCTTTATAATTTTAGCCAATTGCTTACCGTCCCATACGCTTACGGGAGTGGGGCAATTTCTCAATCCCAAAAGTCCTACGCAGTCAACATCCGTGCCTACAATGTCGCAGCCTGCTTTTGCAACAAGTTCAAGTTTCTTTTGAAATTCATCATCAGCCCAAGGTTTTATAAAAGGTATTACGGATTTTCCCCTACCTGCTATTGTGTTGATTGCCCCTTCAAAAGGTTCATAGCCGGGCAAATCGCCTATGCTTGCAAGAGTTCCCGCTTCAATGGAATTTTTGATTATGAGAGAAGTGTATTGAGGGATAGGCAAATGTCCGCCGATATTGGCGGCAATGTCTCCCACAGGAGCGATAAAAACTGGGAGAGATAATTTTCTTCCCCATAATTCTAATTCGCTGCTTGGAGTATTGGCGCTGTGCAAAACTTTCATAACAAATTCTCTTTTAGCCAATGATTTAACATTGTTTAAAAAAGCCGTCCCTGTGCCCAGACCGCCCATACCGGGTATTAGTCCGCAACAAGCGACTCCATTGCATACTGGACACACTTTACATCTTGCTTTGTCAATCTTCTCTCCTGCTTTTTTCAAGATTTCTTTCATTTTTTTATCTCCTTTGGTTTAAATGGTTTCCTTTGGGAATAGCTTGTCTTGATGCTTTCCGTAGGCAAACCTATTGTATTTAACAGCTCAATAAAAGGGTCTGGGTCTAATTCTTCAACATTCACCATTTTTTTGACATCCCAATCTCCTCTCGCAATCAAAATAGCCGACGCTACAGGCGGAACACCCGCCGTATAACTTATAGCTTGAGATTCAACTTCATTATAACAAGCCTTGTGGTCGCATATATTATAGATGAAAAACACTTTTTTACGCGCGCCCTTTGTCCCGACTATCAAATCGCCTATGCAAGTATTGCCTGTATAATTTGCAGCAAGAGATTTTGGGTCGGGCAGACAAGCTTTTACAACTTTTAATGGAACTACTTCCAACCCTTCCGCCGTTTTTACAGGAATTTCCGACAAAAGTCCAATGTTTTTTAAGACATTAAAACAATTGATATAGTGGTCGCTAAAACCCATCCAAAACCTTATGGAATTAGCGTCTATATTTTTTGAGAGAGAATGCAATTCATCATGCCCCGTAAGATAAACAGGCTGTTTGCCGACGACGGGAAAATCATAAATCATTTTTTCGCTATGGACGGGCTTGCATACCCACTGTTTATCTATCCAAGTCCAAACTTTGTGAAATTCTCTGAAATTTATTTCAGGGTCAAAATTTGTGGCGAAATATTTTCCATGGCTGCCTGCATTTACATCCATAATATCTATGGTGTCTATCGTGTCAAAGAAATGTTTTTTGGCATAAGCCGCATAAGCATTGACTACGCCGGGGTCAAAACCAGACCCCAATACAGCCGTAATTCCTTTTTCCTTGCATTTGTCTAATTTTTTCCATTCATAATTGGCATACCAAGGCGGGTCTTCGCAAACTTTATTAGGCTCTTCGTGAATAGCCGTGTCAATATATGCAGAGCCGCTCTCTATGCAGGCGTCAAGTATAGACATATTGCAAAATGCGCTTGCGACATTTATAGTGATATTGATATTTAATTCTTTCATCAAAGCAATCATGGATGGGATATCTAAAGCGTTTATCTGTTTTATCTGAAATTTCTTAGATTTATCTTTATAATTGTCTTTCCTTTCTATGCTTTCAAGAATATCTTTGCAATCCCCGATTGAACGGGAAGCCATATAGATATTTTCAAAAACATCATTATTTTGCGCAATTTTATGCGCGACAACATGGGCGACCCCGCCCGCTCCTACGATTAAAACATTTTTTTTCATCAAAATTCCCCTCCTTTTTTATTTTACGACAATGCGGATGTGAAATCCTTGTAATTAAATTCTTTTATCAATTCAGTTTTTCCGTTTAATCTTTTGACTGCTATTGACGGCATTTTAAGACCATTAAACCAATTTTTTTTCACCATAGAATATCCCGCCGCGTCTGCAAATTTAACAATTGAGCCTACTTTCAATTTCCTTGCAATTTTATAAGTCCCAAAAATGTCGCCCGCAAGACAGCTTCTGCCTGCGATTATATATTCATTTTTTCCGCAAGGCTCGTCAATCTTTGCGCTCTGTCTATAAACCAATAAATCAAGCATATCAGCCTCTATTGAAGCATCCACTATGGCTGTCGTTTTGATATTTTTAACTATATCTAAAACTGTTGTAATAAGTTGCGCGCTTTGAGTGATGGAAGATTCGCCCGGCTCTAAATAAACTTGAACTCCAAATCTCTCACTGAACTCTTTTAATTTCTTGCAAAACTTATCAATGGGATATCCGTCTTTTGTGAAATATATCCCGCCGCCCAAACTTACCCACTTCAATTTACATAGAACTTTTTGATATTTTTCTGAAACTATATCAAGCATTTTACTAAATGCGGCGAAATCATCATTCTCGCAATTATAATGAAACATTATGCCGCTGATTTTGTCCAAAATAGATAAAACTTTTTTTATTTCTATCTCGCCAAGCCTGCTGTATTT
>JAISKX010000013.1 GCA_031260765.1 Endomicrobium sp.
CAGCCTCTACAAGCAAATTGCCTTCGCCTCTTATATGAGTTGTAATCGGAATGCCTTGACCGCGCAAAGGTTCTAAAACTTTTATAAAAGTTTTATGGTCATATAGAATTTCCGGCATATAGGCTATGCCCATTGATATTCCAAAAGCCCCGTTTTGTAAAGCATCTTCAATATATTTATGAGCAAGGCGGATTTCTTCATCGCCGAGTTGATTGGCAAAACCGTTGACAGCCATACGCAAAGTTCCATTTCCCATAAGCATACCGAAATTGATAGGGAGTTTTTCTTTTTCAACAACGGCAAGATAATCGCCGAAAGTTTCAAAAATTTTGTCTTGCGGTATTATGCCCGCTATTGGTTTTATATATTTGAGGATTTCATCTTTATATTTTAACGGCAAAGGAGCCGCGCTTAACCCGCAATTGCCGTTGATTGTTGTAGTAATGCCTTGTCTAATTTGAATTTCGCCGTAATAGGGATTAAAAACAAAAGCGTCTTCATGCCTGTGCATATCTATAAAGCCGGGCGTTACAAATTGTCCCGCCGCATCAATAACGCGGCTCGCTTCTTCCTTTATAATAGGCGCGATTTTAGATATTTTCCCTTTTAACAGCGCAATATCGGCATTAAACGGTTCTTTGCCGTTTCCATCAACTATTATTCCATTCTTAATCAATAAATCAAACATAAAATCCCTCCTTTAAATTTTGGCGGATATTACTAAATTCCTTTATAAAAGACAAAAAAAATGATAGTTGACTTAAATTTTTAGATTTATATAATACGGGCATGGACATATATAAAGAACTCAATATCAGCCCAATTATAAACGCCGCCGGAACTTATACAGTGCTCGGCGGTTCTTGCATGAATGAGGAAACTTTAAGCGCTATGAATAGCGCAGCCCGCCATTTTGTTCCTTTGCGCGATTTTCAAAAAGCCGCTCATAGCGCAATAGCAAAACTCACAAAAAATGAAGCCGCTTATATAAGCAACGGCGCCGCCACAGGATTATATCTCGCTATAGCCGCCTGTATAGAAAGAAATCTTAATAAAAAATTCTATTATTTAAGCAAAAATCAAATCAGTTATTGCAATATCGTGATGTTTAAGGCTCATCGCAATCCTTATGATTTGATAATTGAGAATCTCGGCGCTAATTATAAGGAATTGTCTTTCCCAAATATCATATTGCCTCCTACTAAAGAAGATTTGGATAATGCCATAGACTGTTATACTGCGGCTATATATTTTGCTGTAAGCGCATGGACTGCTCCCGGCTTTTTATCTTTACAAGAAACTCTTGAAGTTGCCAAAAAGCGCAATGTCCCTGTTATTGTTGACGCCGCCGCTCAACTTCCGCCTGTGGAAAATCTTTGGAAATTCTCTAAAATGGGAGCGTCGGCAGTTCTTTTTAGCGGAGGAAAAGATTTGCGCGGTCCGCAAGCAAGCGGTCTTATGGTTGGAAGCAAAGATATTTTGGATAGAGTTGTCAGTATCGGATTTCCAAATTACGGCATAGGCAGAATGATGAAAGTTTGCAGGGAAGAAATTGCAGGTCTTTATGCAGCCGGTAAACAATATGTTAATATGGATCATAAAGCCCGCTATGATTGGTGCGAACGGCAAATTATTAAACTAAAAAACGCCTTTAAAAATAGCGGCGTTTTTGAAGTTAAAAGAACTTTTCCAAATGAGGCTGGACAACCCATAGCCCGCGCTTTTCTTGAAATTACAAATCACAAAATTACGCCGGAGTTTGTCCGCGATTTTTTGCTAAAAAACAAGCCTCCTATTTGTGCATATAGCGAAAATCTAAACGGCATTTATATCAATCCAATGTCGCTTAAAGAAGGCGAGACGGAAATTATCATAAAAAGATTGCAAGAATTATCTATATATAAGGGAGGAGGCAAAACAAATGGCAGAAAGCGCAAAGACAGTTCCGCAAGGAGCTAAACAACATAAGACAGCGGGTCCTTATTCGCCTGTTTTGGAAATTAGTTGTTCTAAAATAATCGTCATATCGGGTCAAGTGGCGGTGGACTTTGACGGCAATATGATAGGCGATGATATAGAAACGCAAACCATATATACTTTGGAAAATTGTAAAAGAAATCTTGAAACTGCAAATTGCTCGCTTGCCGATGTGTTTAAAGTAAATATCTATATGGTGGATTTGGACGATTGGAACAAAATGAACAAAATCTATACGCAGATATTGCCCGAGCCGCGCCCTGTGCGCACGGCAATACAAGCGAAATTGCTGCCGGGCGTGCTTATAGAAATAGAGATGTGGGCTGCAAAAAAATAGGCGAAAGCCTATGTTTATAAATAAAAAGGGGGCATACCCCAAAACAAGGAGGGTTTTATGTTAGGAAATATGCATGCTGGATTCTTTATCGGCGGATTCATTGTCTATATCGGGATAATGATTCTTATCGGGTATTTTGCCTCAAAAGGTAAATCTGACGGTAAAAATTATCTTACAGGCGGAGCGAAGTTGCCGTTTTATCTGATTTTTGCCACTATGGCGGCGACTTTCATCGGAACAGGTTCGGCAATCGGGGCGACGGCAAACGGGTTTAGGGCGGGGTGGTATGGTTCCGCTTATGGGCTTGGCGCGGCGGCAGGTCTATTTTTGCTCGCTTATTGCGTCACAAAAGTAAAACCCCGTCAAAAAGGTTTTATCACTATGTGCGAAGAAGCGCAATTTTGTTTTGACGGCAGCAAGGAAATGAGAATTGTTATGAGCTTTATGATGTTCTTTGTAGAAATTATATGGCTTGGAAATCACATGAACGGCGGCGCGACTTTCTTAGGCTATATCACAGGACTTGATTTGCTCACATCTAAAATTTTAGTTGTATTGGGGTTTGGCATCTATGTTGTTATAGGCGGCTATCTTGCCGTAGTGTGGACAGACCTGATACAATTAATTCTCATTTTGGTAGGCTTTGTCGTAATTGCTATTGTCGCTATTCCTATTGCAGGCGGCTGGGATGCTATTAGCGCCGCTTATACTTCCGCAGGCAACGAAGGCGCTTTGAGTTTTTACGGTATAAAAAATGTCGGATTTTTTGGGCTATTCGCTTTACTATTTGGAATTTTTATACCCGCTCTCGGCACTCCTACTTATCGTATGAGAGTCTATACGGCAAAAGACGAAAAAACTGGTCTCAATGCCATCAATAGAACAGCCATTTTGCTTTTGATTTTCTCGCTTTTGCCCGCTTTAATCGGTATGGCGGCTTTCACAATCGCCACACAAAACGGAGCGGCGGCAATTTTGGCAAGACCAGACTTTGCTTATGCTTATCTTGCTACTGTGGTATTAGGACCTGTGCTTGGACTATTTTTTATGATAGCCGGTCTTTCAGCCACTTTATCTTCAGGCGACTCAGATGCAATAGCAGGAGTGACAATTCTTATTCAAGACATTTACCCCGTATTTGCTAAAAAGGCTTTGCCTGAAAAAGATGTTAAGCGTTGGTCAAGATGGGCTGTTGTCGTCACGCTTTTATGCGCTTTTGTATTGACGCTTTTCGCAAAAGACATTATGAGTTATATATTAAATGTTCTCGGCTCTTTTGTTCCCGGCGTATCTGTGGCTATGTTCTTGGGCGTGGCATGGAAGAGAGTTACTTGGCAAGGCGGACTTGCGGCAATTTTTTCTGGAACGCTTTTTGGAGTGTTTTATCTATTGGTTCCTCCATTTCAAGCCTATTTCAAAGCCATTTTCACCGCTCCAGCGATACCTGCCACAATAGTTTCTTTGGTTTTTGCAATCATAATTTCTCTATCAACAAAGAAACCGGTTATGACAGAATCGGAAAAAATAGCGGCAGTAGAAGCGGCGAGAGTTTCATACTAAGTTATTGAAGCAAGATTCCCCCTTATCGCAATCACAGCGATAAGGGGGAGACGATTAAACGGATTCTTGACAGAGATATTCAGAAATGACGGAGGAAGGAAACAATATAAATTAAAAAGCCGCTCCTTGTAAAAACAAGGAGCGGCTTTTTTAATTGGTTGCGGGGGCAGGATTTGAACCTGCGACCTCCAGGTTATGAGCCTGACGAGCTACCAATCTGCTCTACCCCGCGATTAAAATGGGAGACCCTTGCAAAAGCAATAAGTCTCCCGCAAATTGTATACATATTTGAGAAATAACACAAAGTCTAACGCTTTGAGAATTGGAAGCGTTTTCTGGCTTTAGGTCTGCCTGGTTTCTTTCTTTCTACCATTCTGGAATCTCTTGTTAAAAGCCCTGCTTTCCTTAAAGCAACCTTTGACCCCTCATTGAGAGTCAAAATCGTCCTCGCCAAACTGTGGCTAACAGCTCCAGCCTGACCGCTTATTCCGCCGCCTCTTACATTCACATAAAAATCATAATCTTTAACGCCTACCCAAATTTCCAAAGGTTTTAAAGCTATTTTTTTATGTCTTTCAAGACCGTGAAAATACTCTTCCACAGTTTTATCATTGATAATGACTTTCCCGCTGCCGTCTGAAACATTTGTGCGGGCTATTGCATTTTTACGGCGGCCTACTTTAACATAATTTGAATTAACCATTATTTTTCCACCTCTTCTTTGTGAACTTTCTTCTCGGCAAATTGGGCGCTATGTATATGAGCATCGCCTTGATATACTTTTAATCTTTTCAATTGCTTGTCGGCAAGTTTGTTTTTAGGAAGCATGCCCTTTACAGCGGCAAAAAGCGCTTTTTCAGGCTGCTTTTCCATCAAAACTGAATACGGAGTATATCTTGCTCCGCTGGGATAGCCCGAATAGGTGAAATAAGTCTTTTGGTCAAGTTTTTTGCCTGTGAGAACGATTTTTTTCGCATTGATAATTACAACAAAATCGCCGCAATCTATATGATTTGTATAGATTACTTTATTTTTTCCTCTTAAAATCTCGGCTATTTTCACAGCCAATCTTCCCAATACTTTGCCGTCGGCATCTATCAAATGCCATTTTCTCTCAATACTGTCAATCTTAGGTAAATAAGTCTTTTTGTTCATTTTAGCCTTGTCCTATTAATTTTTTATTTTTTGTTTGATTTGATGTAAAAAGGTGAAATACAGCGGGGCAGCTGAAGACACAATTTTTAGACCAACGAGCGGCTATTATACTTATTTTGAGTATAAAAGCAAGGAAGAGGTGCGGCGAAGCCACGATACACACGGCTGGCATGACAGTTAAGCGCGACGGGATGGTCGCTTTGCCTTTTGGCGTCTTTTGACACAATTTGCCTGCTGATGTAGCGCTGCTACACGGCGCAGGCAAATTCTGCCAAAATACGCTCAAAATGCTTCGCGGAAG
>JAISKX010000014.1 GCA_031260765.1 Endomicrobium sp.
CTTCCGCGAAGCATTTTGAGCGTATTTTGGCAGAATTTGACTGCGCCGTGTAGCGGAGCTACATCAGCAGGCAAATTGTGTCAAAAGACGCCAAAAGGCAAAGCGACCATCCCGTCGCGGGAAACATTTAGCCCACCCGCCGTGTGTATCGCGGCTCTGCCGCACCTTATCTTTTTTTAGTATAATCCACACCATTATGAATAAACAATCATCTCAAATAAGGCAAGAATTTTTAGACTTTTTTAAGAAAAACGGCGCAACAGTAATTCCTTCGGACTCTCTCATCCCTTCTGGGGACAAATCTCTTCTTTTTACTTCCGCAGGTATGGTTCAATTCAAACAGCATTTCTTAGGACAAAGCAAAGACGCTTTTACCCGCGCAACAAGCTGTCAAAAATGTTTTAGGACTTCCGATATTGAGCAAGTCGGTCTTACCACAAGACATCTGACTTTTTTTGAAATGTTGGGCAATTTCTCTTTCGGCGACTATTTCAAAAAAGAGTCTATAGCTTGGGGTTGGGAATTTTTGACCAAAAATATGGGTCTTCCCATAGATAAACTCTATATAACAATTTATAAAGATGACGATGAGGCGGGCGAAATTTGGAAAAAAATCGTTCCCGCAAGCCGTATTACAAAGATGGGCGATGATACGAATTTTTGGAATATGGGCGATACGGGTCCTTGCGGACCTTGCTCGGAAATATACATAGATTTGGGCGAAGATGTCGGCTGCGGAAAGCCTACTTGTTCTGTCGGCTGCGATTGCGATAGATATCTTGAGATTTGGAATCATGTTTTTACTCAATTTGATAAACAAGCCGACGGCTCTTTAAAGCCTCTCCCGCGCAAAAATATAGATACAGGTATGGGATTGGAAAGAATAGTCGCTGCAGTCAATGGCAAAAAAAGCATTTTTGACACAGATTTATTTACGCCTATAATGGACGCGGCAAGCGAACTTTTAAAAGTAAAAAACGAAGGCGCTCAAATTTCTAAACTCAGAATGATAGCAGACCATGCCCGCGCTGTGACATTTTTAATATCGGACGGCATACTTCCTTCAAATGAGGGAAGGGGCTATGTTTTAAGAAGGATTTTGCGCCGCGCTTTAAGGCAGGGCAAACTTTTCGGTTATGACAAACCTTTTATCAGCGATTTGTCTTCAACGGTTTTTAAAATAATGGAGCCTGCATATCCCGAACTTTCTTCAAGGCTTGCCAATATACAATCCATAATCAAATTGGAAGAAGAAAAGTTTTTAGAAACTTTGCATTCCGGCGAAGATATTCTTTCTGAAATCATCAATTCTTATAAATCCAAAAAAGCAAAAATTATCGGCGGTCAAGATGTTTTTAAACTCTATGACACTTACGGTTTTCCCTATGATTTAACAAAAGAAATCGCCGCAGAACAGGGTTTGAATATAGATGAAAAAGGCTTTAAAGACGAGCAGAAAAAAGCTCAAGAAAAGTCCCGCGCGGCTTGGGGCGGCTCTGGGGAAAAGGATATTTCTTTTTATTCGGTCATTCACAAAAAAGCAGGCGATACAAAATTTACAGGGTATGACAATTTTGAAGATGAGGGTGAAGTTCTCGCTTTAATCAAAGACGGCAAGGAAATAAGCGAACTCAAAGCGGGCGATAGTGGCGAAATTGTCCTATCTCAAACGGCATTCTATGCTGAAAGCGGCGGACAGACTGCGGACAGAGGATTATTGGAAAGCGCAGATTTTAGCGCTCAGGTTGAAGATGTTTTTAAGCCTATCGGCTCTTTATTTGTGCATAAAGTTAAAATTATAAAAGGCAGCGTCAAAGTAAAAGACAATATTAAAACCAAAATAGATATTGAGCGCAGACTTCAAATAGCAAGACATCACACTTCCACACATCTTTTACAAAAAGCGTTAAGAGAAACTTTCGGCGACCATATAACTCAAGCGGGCTCTTTGGTGACAAAAGATTATTTGAGATTTGATTTTACGCATTTTGCGCAAATCAAAAAAGAGGATTTAATAAAGATAGAGCAGAGAATAAATGCAGTGATTAGGGCAAATATGCCTGTCACAATAAAGTCTATGAAAATAGACGAGGCAAGAGCCTCAGGCGCGATGGCTTTATTTGGCGAAAAATACGGAGACATTGTCCGCACTATAAGCGTCAAAGAAGAGGGCGCGGATAAACCATACTCAATGGAACTTTGCGGCGGCACGCATATTAGCAGAACGGGCGATATAGGCTTTTTTAAAATCATTTCTGAATCTTCCATAGGCTCAGGTCTTCGCCGCATAGAAGCGGCAGTTGGCGCGGCGGCAGAAAAATTTGTTTTGCAAGAAGAAGAAAATATCTCAAAAATCGTTAAACTCTTAAAAACATCTTATGGCGAAAGCGTTGAACAAACACAAAAACTAATGGAGCATTTAGAGATACTTAAAACTGAACTATTATCACTCAAAAGCCATATTGCATCTCAAAACATAGATTCTTATATCAAAAACATTCAAGAAGTTGGCGGTTTTAAATTTTTGCCTTTGCTTATAGAGAATGCCGACATAAAATCTTTAAGAGATTTGTCTGACAATTTGAGGCAAAAATTAGGCTCAGCCGCAATATTGCTTGTCTCGGCAGGCGATGATAAGAGTTCATTTATAGTTTCTCTCACCGACGATTATGTTAAAAAGGGTTTAAACGCAGGCAAAATCGCCAAATCTTTCGCTCAAGAAATAGAAGGTTCAGGCGGCGGCAAACCCGACTTCGCCCAAGGCGGAACAAAAAACAAAGACAAAATCACCGCCGCAATCAAAACATCTCAAAAACATATAAAAATATAGTTATTTGTCGTTGCGCCCGTAGCTCAATGGATAGAGCGCTGGCCTCCGAAGCCAGACATTCCGGTTCAAGTCCGAACGGGCGCATTTATAGGAAACATAAAATGAAAAAAATCTTATCGTTTATTTTTGTATTTTGCATTTTTACTGCCGCGGCTCAGGCAAGGCAGCAAGTGATAGTCAATGCCCAAAACGGAAATCCTTTATTTCTTTTAGATATTGCCGATGCAGGAGAATTTTTCAGTCCCTTCTATAGTTCCGATTTTAATATGCCGCAACATTATATTGATATGTTTAAATTGGGATTGGAATATTGGTCAGTTTTGCTCGGCAATTCCCCTACAAATCATAAGCCTGTAGTAATTGCAACGGGCGGCAAGTGGGGCAGTGAAATAAATGCTTTTGCGTCAAGCGATTATGGGACATCCGGCAATGGCGCGACAGAATTGACAAGTGCAATTTATGATAATTTTAGCGATGTTTTTGATACAACTCACATGGATAATTATGCGAGGATTTTTCTTCAAGAAGTTAAAAATGCGCCAGACCCTGAATTTGTAGGTCCTATGCTGATTTTGCCTAATAATGGTTGGAAAAACGGTCTTGCGGTAACTATGATTCACGAGCCGGGGCATGCTCTCGGGATAATCAGCAATAGAACATACGACGGAATTCACTTTCAGGCTTATAGCGGAACTTCATTATCAAAATACGATTCATATTTGGTTGATGCGAACAACCAGCCGTCTGACGCAAGTAAAACAATAGTTAAAACCAATGTTTTAAATCCTGCCGCTGGGGAGTTCCAACTTGTTGATGCTCTTGTTGAATCCGGCAGAAGCGCCCGCGGCGCGGCTTTCTTTCAAGGTCCACAAACGCTTTTAGTTCTCGGCGCTTATGTCTATGACAATCTCGCTGTCAACCCAAACGGAGTTCTCGGTATGCCCATCAATGGTTTTGAAGGAAACACCCTGGAACTCAACCATTTGGAATTGCGCAATAGTATGATGAGCCATCAACTTTACCGCAATTGGAATATCTTTATGGAAGCGGAACTCGCCCTTTTGGAAGATATCGGGGTAATAATTGACCGCAAAAATTTTTATGGTTATTCCATTTACGGCAGCAATAATGACGATAATGGCGGCTTAAACATTACGGTAAGCAGTAATTTTTATGCAAGAAATTCTGCTGGAACGGCTTATGTGAACGGAGAATTTAATCACACTCCTTGGACAATAGGTTTTCACATTTACGGCTCTACAAATATCGTAATTATGGACGGCGAAATATTGACTGACGGATACGCAAGCGCAGGCATAAGAGTTGACGGTTGGGAAAATGAACTCACAATCAATAACAATATACAAGCGGACGGACAATATGGAACGGGGCTTATGGTCGCTTACGGAAAAGAGCATAATATAATTCACAGAGGAACGATTACTGCAGAAGGCTCGGGCGGCATAGGGGCAAGATTTGATTTCGGCGACAATTTTTTGGGCAATAATACTGAATATAGGGGCTCTTATATTAGGACAACAGACGATAGTTTAGATATTGTTCCTTATGAATTAGTAGGCGCTTTGGTATCAAGTTTTAATGTCACAGGCAAATTGTCGGGCAAACATGCCTCTATTTATATTTCTCCGAACGCTTTTGTTGAAAAAATAAATATTATGAACGGCGCAAGTTTGGACGGCGATATTATTTCCTATTGGGATGCGGACTATTCTTTAATACAGAATATTGGAAATAGAT
The DNA here is from genome assembly GCA_031260765.1 of Endomicrobium sp. Taxonomy (GTDB): domain Bacteria; phylum Elusimicrobiota; class Endomicrobiia; order Endomicrobiales; family Endomicrobiaceae; genus Parendomicrobium. The sequence continues at coordinate 4,589 of JAISKX010000014.1, forward strand.
TGGTTTCAACAATAACTTTCGGTTTGACGGCGGATACAGATGGAAAAGCGGTTGCGCCGCCGCCGCCCGACAATAATTTTTCTTTGACTTATATCGGGAATATAAAAGCGACAAATGCTTCTATGGACATAATAATTTACGGCGGAACTTTGACTTATTCAGGCGCGATGTCAGGCTTAGGATTATTTTCTGCCGATGCTCCAACAACTTTATCAATAATAGCGAGCGGCTTTGAGCCTACGGCAATATCGGCGCAAGAAATAATTTTCAATTCTGTAAATCCCATTTATTTAAAAATCAATGAAGATTTCTTCGCATACAGCAATGACAATATCCATACCGCCTTGCTTTTTGACGGAGCATATAGCGGAAATAATCCATCTGTTTTAATCAATGGGCAAAGCGCAATTTTATCAATAGGTTTTTATGATTATAGCGGAGCGCAATTGTCCGGCGGATTTATCAACAATGGCGCAAACGGCGCGCAAGCCGTTTTTTATCTTGACAATTACAGCGCTCAAAATTTGCAAGAAGAAAGAACAGGCAGCCAAGCCAGCGCAGGCGCGCTATTTATATCCCTACAAAATCCCGCAAGCAATTTTATTTTCACCCGGCAAGCGCAGACAGGCGATAATAAAATGGGCGTATGGATAAGTCCGAGTTATAATTATTCCAAACAAAGCGGCGAAAAGAGTTGGACTATCAACAATATCAATGCCGCTTTGGGTTTTGATTACAAGATACAAGACGACAAATATATAGGAATATCTTTTGCTTTTGACAGTCCCAATTTTAATTCCAAACTTGCAGACATAGACGCAACGATATTTAGAGGCATTATTTACGGCTCATTAAATGCCAAAGATATAGATTTTGCCGCTTATTTGGGCGCGGGCATAAACAATTATTCTCAAGTCCGCACAATATATTTGGAAAAATACGATACAAAATACAGCGGCTCTCAATACGAAGCCGGCATAGAAGCGGCAAAAAGTTTCCCCATAAATAAAAAGTCCAATATAAAACCTTTCCTTGATTACAATTTGATTTATTTAAACATAGAAGATTATAAAGAAAACAGCGGCATATACGCTTTAAATTTCAAAGACAATTCCTCGCTCTCACATCAAATAAAGTTAGGCGCAAGAGCCGAATACAATTTCACTCCGAATTTTGACATTGGTTTAGGCTTATTTTACAAAGCCATATTAGGAGATGCCGCAAGCCCGTCAAAAGTTTCCTTTGCCGATGATATTTCCCAATCCCCAGAAACAGTAAATCACAAATGGCAAGAAGCCCAAACCAACAATATAGGCATAAGTTTAGACTTCCAATACGCATTTAATGCGTCAATAAACATCTTTGCAAACATCGTCTCAGAATTCTCCTCAAATTTCTCAACACACAAAGCCTCAATCGGCGCAGGGTATAAGTTTTAAAAAGCAATGAAAAATAGCAGTGTTCTTATATAGGTTCGCTGTAAGTGAACAAAAAGAAAAGGAAAATAAAATGCAAGCATTGACTGTAGATGAAATTAATTTTAATACAAAAGAAAAAACAGATAGATTTTCCGGCTTTGAAATTTTAAATAATGATGCCAGTAGAAAATCAAATCATAGGACTACTGCTATAAACAATCGCAGATATTTGGGCAATAAGTATAAATTGCTTCCCTTTATACAAGAGATTGTTGATAAACATTGTTCTGGAATTAAAAGTTTTGCAGATATATTTGCCGGCACAGGAGCGGTTTCCACCCTTTTTAAAAATAAAACAATCATTACCAATGATATTTTATATAGTAATTATATTTGTCATTTTGCATGGGTTGCTCACGAAAAGGTTTCCATTAAAAAAATATCTTTTATTATTGACAGATACAATACTCTTAAAGTCAAAGAAGACAATTATATGTCTCAGAACTTCTCAGACACATATTTTTCAAAAGATGTTTGCCGTCAAATCGGATATATCAGAGACAATATAGAAAAATTATTTCAACAAGATAAAATCAATGAAAGAGAAAGGGCGGTTTTGATTACTTCTTTGTTATATGGAATGGACAGGATTGCAAATACTTGCGGACATTATGATGCTTATCTCAAAAACGGAGAATTAAATAGAAGTTTGGAATTGCCGCTTCCTTTAATCTCAAATAATTTAAATAAAAACAATCAATGTTTTAATGCAGATGCCAATGAACTTGTAAAGAATATTGAAGCAGATTTGATTTATATTGACCCGCCGTATAATTCAAGGCAGTATTGCGATATTTATCATCTTATTGAAAATGTCGCTAAGTGGGATAAACCGAAAGTGTCAGGTATCGCAAAGAAAATGCCGAGACAAAATTTAAAAAGCGAATATTGCTCTAAAAATGCCGCAAAAGTTTTTGAAGATTTAATATCAAATATCAAAGCAAAATATATCCTGTTGTCCTATAACAATATGGCAAATAAAGGAAATTCTCGTTCTAATGCAAAGATTACAGATAAAGATATTATGAAAATTCTATCAAGCAAGGGAAGCGTCAAAGTATTCTCCCGTAGATATAAACCTTTTTCGGCGGGCAAGTCTAACATTAGCCAAAATGAAGAAAGATTGTTTTTGTGCGTATGCAAACAAAACCAGCCTATAAAAGCCTTGATTCAATCTCCGCTCAATTATACTGGCGGCAAGTTTAAACTATTGCCTCAAATTCTGCCTTTATTTCCAAAACAAATTGATACATTTATAGATATGTTTGCGGGGGGTGGGAATGTCGCGGTTAATGTCAATTGTAAAAAGGCTGTTTTAAATGATAAAGAACGATATCTTTTATATCTTTTCAATTCTTTTAGAAATTTAGAGAAATCAGCGCTATTTGAAATGATTTATGGGATAATAAATAAATATGGATTATCTGTATCAGATAAATACGGATACAAAAAATATAATTGCAATAGCGCAAACGGTCTTGGAAATTTCAATAAAAATAAATTTCTTAAATTGAGAGACGATTTCAACAAATGCAAAAATCCCGACTATTCTTATTATGCAATGCTTTATGTTTTAATAGTCTATTCATTT
>JAISKX010000044.1 GCA_031260765.1 Endomicrobium sp.
TGAAGAACAAGAAGTTGAGTCAAAAGAAGACCCGACAAAATTAAAACCCCGCTTTCCGATAGTCACAATTATGGGGCATGTTGACCATGGCAAAACTTCTCTCCTTGACACTTTAAGAAAAAGCCATATAGCCGACAAAGAATTCGGCGGCATAACTCAGCATATAGGCGCGTATAAAGTTAAAACAAATACCGGCGGATATATAACTTTTCTTGATACTCCCGGTCACGAAGCTTTCACCGCTATGCGTTCAAGAGGAGCTCAAGCTACCGATATAGTTATTTTGGTCGTATCGGCGGCTGACGGAGTGATGCCTCAAACTATTGAAGCAATAAATCACGCAAAAGACGCCGATGTTCCAATAATCGTCGCTATAAATAAAATAGACTTGCCTACAGCCGACCCTCAAAAAATCAAGCAAGAATTAAGCTCTTATGGATTGCTTTCAGAAGATTGGGGCGGAAAAACAATAATGGTGGAAATCTCGGCAAAAAAACAAATCAATATAGAATTGCTTTTGGAAAATGTTTTACTTCAAGCGGAAATGATGTCTTTAAAGGCAAATCCCGACAGACCAGCCGAAGGCATAGTGATAGAAGCAAAATTGGATTCAAGAAAAGGGACGACGACGACTTTGCTCGTTAAAAAAGGAACTCTTAAAGTAGGCGACACAGTAGTCGTAGGCACAACTTACGGCAAAATCAGAGCAATGTCCGACGAATATGGGAAGAGATTACAAATCGCTCCTCCCAGCGCGCCTGTAGAAGTTTTGGGAGTAAATGAGCCTCCTCAATCGGGAGATAAATTCGTAGTAATCAAAGACGACCATCAAGCGCGGGAAATATCTCAATCAAGAAAAGAGAAAGAAAAAGCTTCTTCTCAAAGACCAAAACATAAATTATCTCTTGAAGATATCAGCGCAGGCAAAACAAAAAATTTAAAAATTATTTTAAAAGCCGATGTTCAAGGCTCGCTCGGCGCATTATGCGACGCATTAGAGAGATTATCCACTGCTGAAATAGATTTAAAAATCATACACAGAGGAGCGGGCTCTATCACAGAATCCGATGTCTCATTAGCAATAGCCTCTGATGCTCTTATCATAGGTTTCAATTTAAGACCAGACGCTTCCGTAGAAAAAATGGCTGAATCAGAAGGCGTCAGCATCCATGTATATAGAATTATTTATGATTTAATAGCCGATGTCAGAGCGGCTATGGAAGGTTTGCTTGACCCCGATATGAAAGAAAAAATCATAGGTAAGGCGATAGTAAAACAAGTGTTTAAACTTTCAAGCGCAGGCTCTATTCTGGGCTGTTTAGTTAGCGAAGGCAGCATTCAAAGAAGAGGACGCGCGCGGCTTTTGAGAGACAATATCATAATTTTTGAAGGCAATATATCTTCATTAAAGAGATTTAAAGAAGATGCGAAAGAAGTTGAAAAAGGATATGAATGCGGAATCGGTTTAGAAAACTTTAACGATGTAAAAGAAGGCGATATAATAGAAACTTTCATAACTGAAAAAATAGCAAGGAAATTGGGGTAGTGAAATGAAAAGTTATAAACGCTCTCAAAGAGTCGCCGCTCTTATACAAAAAGAATGCGCGGATATAATTAGAGACATCAAAGATTTGAATTACGCTATTGTAACTATTATGGGCGTGCGTTTAACGGATGATTTATTGACTTGCAAAATAGATTATTCGGTTTTCGGCGGACAACAAGAAAAAGAGGCTGCCGCTAAAATCTTAGACAAAAATTTAAAAGAAATAAGACATCAACTCGCAATAAGACTTAATCTAAGGCGCACGCCTGAAATATCATTTTATTACGATAATACCAATGAGACAGCGTCAAAAGTATTTGATATTTTAAAGAAAATAGAAGATGAAAAAACAAATAAATAAATCAGACCTCAAAAAACTCGCTCAAATCTCGCAAATCATAAAACAATCAAAAACATTTTTTATAGCGGGGCATATCAAACCTGACGGAGACAGTTTAGGTTCGGCTTTTGCATTGCGCTCAATGTTAAATAGATTGGGTAAAAAAGCGGAAGTTTATTGTTTAGACAAAATTCCCCCCAGCCTTTCTAAAATCAAATCTTTTGCAAAAATCAAAAACTCTGCGGACAAAACGCAGGTTTTTGATTGCGCAATAATACTTGAATCTTTAAATTTCTCAAGGATGGGCGATATAATTTTTCCAAAACAAGCAAAAAAAATCATCAATATAGACCATCACCTTTTACATACCGATTTTGCCGATGTAAATTATGTCGCCGCCGACAGCTCCTCAGTATCAGAGCTTATACTCAATCTTTTTGAATATATGAAAATCACGCCCAATAAAGAAGAGGCGCAGGATTTATATCTCGGTCTTGTGACGGATACGGGATATTTTAAGCAAGTCAATACAAATGCCAATTCGCACATAGCCGCTCAAAAATTGCTTTCTCTGGGGGTTTCGCCTGATTTTGTAGAAAATAATATCTTTTCACAAAAGAGTTTATGCTCTTTAAATCTTCTCGGCGCGGCTTTGCTCAATATGAAAATTTGGAAAGATTTAAAAACGGCATATATGGTTATAAATCAAAAAATGTTTAAAAAGACAAAATCCTCTCAGGCAGATACCGAAGGCATAATATCTTATTCTTTAAAACTCGGCGGCATTAAAGCGGGCGTTTTATTTGTTGAAGAAAGCAAAAAAAGCATAAAAGTAGGGTTTCGCTCTCATAAAGAGTTTGATGTTTTAAGCATAGCTAAAAAGTTTGGCGGCGGCGGACATAAAAACGCCGCAGGCTGCACAATAAAAAAAGATTTAAACGCTGTAATCAAAATAATCAAAGGCGCTTTGAATGCAAGATAATGATTTTTCAGGCTTGTTATTATTGGATAAGCCGATAGGCATCACTTCTTTTAAAGCCGTTCATATCGTCAGAAAAACTTTAAATGCTAAAAAATGCGGACATTGCGGAACTTTAGACCCTACGGCAAGCGGATTATTATTAGTTTTAATCAATAAAGCGACAAAATTACAAGATAGATTTATGAAGCAAGACAAAACATATTCCTCTTCTTTTTTGCTTGGGACGACAACGGATACTTTGGATTTAAGCGGAAAAATCATAGAGCAAAAAGATTTCGGCAAAATAAAATTAGACGATATAAACAAAGCCCTTAAAAATTTTGTAGGCGAAATAGAGCAAATTCCACCAATGTTTTCCGCCATTAAAATAGACGGCGAGCGCTTATACAAACTCGCAAGACAAGGCATAAGCATTGAAAGAAAGCCGAGAAAAGTAAAAATTCATAATATAGAAATAATATCTTTCTTGCCGCCTGTCTTGAATTTGCGAATAGAATGTTCAAGCGGAACTTATATAAGGACTTTGGCTGACGATTTAGGCAAAATTCTAAGCTGTGGAGCCGCTGTCAAAAATCTAAGAAGAGAAAAAATCGGCAATTTTGATGTCAAAGACGCTATCAGTCAAGATGATTTTAGAGACATAGATAAAATAAAAAACAAAACTATCCCCCTATCATCATTGTAGAAGGTATATATGAAAAATAAAAAATCAGTAGTCACCATAGGCACTTTTGACGGTATTCATAAAGGGCATAGAGCGCTCATAGATAAAACTTTGTCTATAGCTAAAAAGAAAAATCTAAAAAGTATAATCATCGCTTTAGAAAAACCGTTAAAAAACGCAAAGGAAGTTTTAACCACTCTTGAAGAAAAAAAAGAAATCCTAAAAATTTTATCCCCTGACGAATTTATAATTTTCCCGCTATGCGCGGAGTTTTTGTCTATAAGCGCTCAGGAATTTTTTGACAGCTTTTTAATAGGGCATTACAAAATGCAAACTCTTATATGCGGGCGGGATTTTGCTTTCGGCAAAGATAGAAAAGGCAATATCAATTGGCTTAAAAAGAAAACAAAAGAGAGCGGGATAAATATAAAGATTATCCCCCCTCTTAAAATAGACGGCAAAAAAGTTTCATCGTCGGCAATACGCTCAATGCTTAAATCAAGCCAAATAGAAAAAGCAAATAAACTTCTCGGCAGACCTTATACTATAGACGGAATACATTTTAGAGAAAAAGGCATAGCGTCAAAGTTTGGTTTTCCGACAATAAATTTAAAAACAGACCCGTCAAAACTTATGCCCCGCGGAGTATTTATAAGTTGGATTGTGGATAAAAACAAACTTTTCCCATCAATTACAAATATCGGATATAGACCGACTCTATATAAAACAAAAACCCTATCTACAGAAGTTCATATCTTAGGTTTTAAAGGCGTATGGAAAACAAAAAAAGTTAAAATAGCCCTCATAAAACAAATAAGAAAAGAAAAAAAATTCTCAAGCTTTAAAGCTCTGCAAGAACAAATCAAAAAAGACATTCAAGAAGCCCAAAATTATTTCCATAAATCCGTAAAGCTCAATTTTGATAATAATCCTCAAAACAAAATAGCGCTGATATTATGAAAAAGATAGAAATTCTTGCTCCAGCAGGCTCAAAAGAATCTTTTATAGCGGCTGTCTCGGCAAAAGCGGACGCTATATATTGCGGTTTAGACCATTTTAGCGCAAGAAGCAAAGCCCAAAATTTCAGCGCCGGACAAATAGCAAATTTTATAAACTATGCCCATGCAAACAATACAAAAGTCTATATAGCTTTTAACACTCTCATCAAAGAAGACGAAATTAAAGACGCCGCAAAGCTCGTCAATATCATCTCATCGGCAAAAGCAGACGCAATAATAGTTCAAGATTTCGGCATAGCGGATTTAGTAAAAAAACACTTCCCCGATTTAAAACTCCATTTAAGCACACAAGGCGCAATACACAATTCATTAGGAGCAATCGCCGCAAAAAAACTCGGCTTTAAAAGAGCGGTTTTAGCAAGAGAATTGTCCATTTCACAAATCAAAACAATATCGCGCTCATGCAATATAGAGTTGGAAGTTTTTGTCCACGGAAGTCTGTGCTTTTGCGCGTCTGGACTGTGTATGATGTCAAGTTTTATAGGAGGACGTAGCGCAAATAGAGGCTCTTGCGCCCAAGTGTGCAGGAGAAAATGGAAATTTGATAATAAAGAAGGTTTTTATTTATCGCCTAAAGATTTGAATTTATCTCAATATATCAAGGATTTAAAAAATGCAGGCATTGCCTCGTTAAAAATTGAAGGCAGAATGAAAAATCCTCAATATGTATATAAAACAGTCCGCGCTTATAAAATGCTTGCAGAATCAGACGAACAATCTGCGGATTGGGCAAACATAGTAAAAGAAGCTAATACGCTATTATCTTCAGACTTTGCAAGAGAAAAAACTTCATTTAATTTTGCATACAAGTCAGACCATATTTTTGAGCCTGCTCTGCCCAAACAAATAGGCTCATTCTTAGGAGAAGTTTTAGAATCAGACGGAAATAAGTTCAAAGTAAAAACAAATAAGACTTTAAATCTCAATGACTCTTTTAAAGCAGGAAGTCCCAAAGATGAAAATTATTTTAGATTTAAAACTCAAAATATAGAAAAAGACGGCGATTGTTATGAAATTACGGCAGATACAGACAATATAAGAAAGGGATATTTTATATTTAAAACCGCAGACGGAAATTTTGACGATTTTATAAATGCTCTCATAAAAAAAAGCAAAATATCAAATGAACAAATGATAGTCAAAGACGCAATTTTTCCTCGTCCAAGATTTAACAAAAACAAAACACCAGCTCAATTATTCTTGAAAATAGACGATATACATTGGTTAAAATTCATAAAAAACAAAGACTTATCGCTAATCCTTGCCTTAAACAAAGACAATTTAAAACAAATATCAAACTTTAATTTTTTTGAAATACCGCCGTTTATAGAAGAAGAAGATTTGCCGATTTATCAAAGCTTGATAAAAACCATTTGCAAAAATAGCGGAAAAACTTTCTTTTTAAACAATCTTTCTCATTTTGAATTTTTTAATGATTTAAAAGCAGACTTAAACGCAGGCGCATTCTTATATGTCTTAAATTCTTTTAGCGCAGATTTTCTTATCAAATTAAATATAAAAAACTTTGTTTTCAGCATAGAAGACGACTATAAAAACATTTCAAAACTCTGCTCTGCAGGCTTATCAGACAGAGGAATATTTTATTTATCGGGACTGCCTGTATTAGCTTTTTCCAAGATGAGAGCGCACAAAGACTTGCAAAACAAACAAGTCATCCTCAATTCCGGACAAGATTCATTTAAAATAATCTCCACAGAAACCATTGACGCTGTCTTATCCCCTATTCCAATAATGCTTTTCAATAAAAAATTCCGTTTAGAAAAACAGCAAATAAACAAATTTCTTATAGACCTATCTTATATCTCCCCCAATGAACAATACTTAAACACAATTCTTGCCGCCTATAACGGAAAACAATTCATCCAAAACGGCAATGAATTCAATTTCGACAGAAATCCATACCCTCTCAAAGAGCGAGGAAAAATCAGAACATGAATTATTTATCATTATTGTTGTTACGGAAACGCTGTTAACTCGGATTTTCAATCTTAATTTTTACTGGTTTGGATTTTACTATTGATTTGAGGGCATTGATTTGCCTCAATGCCGTTTCAAGGTGAGAAAGACTTGTTTCGTGAGTGATTATTACAACATCGGCATAATCGCCTTGCTTATTAGGCTGAGAAAGACTTGCTATTGAAACTTTATTATTGCCCAAAATACCCGATATTTTAGATAAAACGCCGGGCTTATCCACAACTGTAAATCTCAAATAATAAGCTGAGCGGCTTTGCCCGGCAGGCAAGATTTTAATTTTCTTTTTTCTATCGTAAATAACATCAGTAACTATCCCCGCAGTATTTGTGACAATAAACTTTGAAAGATTGATAATATCTGACACCACAGCGCTTGCGGCAGGACCCTGCCCCGCGCCTTTACCATAAAAAAGCACATCGCCGGAATCTTTCCCTTTTATAAGAACTGCATTATATTCATTTTCAACTGTGGAAAAAGTATTGGATTTGTTGATTAAACAAGGACAGACTGATAAATCTATGCCGTTTTTTGTTTTGATTGCAGAGCCGATGAGTTTGATGTTTCCGATTCTTTTGGAGAGATTCACATCTTTTATATTTAAGTCCGATATGCCTTTAACAGCTATATTTTTTACCTTTATCCAACCGCCCCAAGCCAAAGAAGCCAAAATGGCAAGTTTATTTGCCGTATCTATGCCGTCCACATCAAAAGCTGGATTGCTCTCTGCAAAGCCTGCTTCTTGAGCCGACTTTAAAGCATCTTCATAAGAAAGCCCTTCTTTTGTCATTTTGCTCAAAATAAAATTCGTAGTGCCGTTTAAAATGCCTTTGATTTCAAAAATCTCTTCAGCGGCAAGCCCTTCGTTTAAACCCTGCACAACAGGTATCACCCCGCCTACTGAAGCCTCATAATATATGGATTTTTTATAATCTTGGGCAGTAGTAAAAATCTGGTCCCAATATTTGGCAAGAACTGCCTTGTTGGCGCTCACTACATTTTTGCCTGCTTTAAGAGCTTCTATTATTATAGAGCGGGCGGGCTCATAACCGCCTATAAGCTCTACAATAAGGTCAATTTCCGGGTCTTTTATGATGTCTTTGAAGTTTTTGACATAGAGTTCAGGTCTGTCTATGGGGTTTAAATCGCATATAGATTTGATTTTGATATGTTTTCCAACTTTTCTCAAAACTATTTTCTGATTGTTTTCCAAAATTCTAACTACGCCTTTTCCTACAGTCCCGTATCCTATCAAACCGACTGTTATACATTTACTCATACTTTCCTCTTAAATTTTCTTGAGAGATTCTTTTGTGAATTTATCAATTCTCAAAAGAGCATCGTGAAATCTTCTATCATGTGTCACAAGAGATATTCTCGCATAGCCTTCTCCATATTTGCCAAAACCAATGCCGGGAGAAAGCGCCACGCCTGTCTCTTTTAAAAGCCTCCCGCATAGGTTAAATGAGCCTTCTTTTTGCATAAAATCTGGAAATCTAACCCACAAATACATAGTTCCTTTTGTTTGAGGAGCCTTCCAGCCTATTTTTTGCAAACCAGCCGTCATCTTTTTCATTCTTCTTTCATAAACTTGCACCAATTCCTTGATGCATAGATTTGACCCGTTTAAAGCGGCAACGCCCGCCAATTGCATAAAAGTCGGGGCGCCGTAATCCAAAAATGATTTGAATTTTTCCAAAGGCTGCAAGAGTTTTTGCACTCCGCAAACCCAGCCGAGCCTCCAACCAGCCATATTAAATGTCTTGGAAAATGAATGAAATTCAAGGGCTATATCTTTTGCGCCGGGAAATTCAAAAATAGAAGGCGCGACAAAATCTCCAAAAGTCAATTCAGAATAAGCATTGTCTGATACCAAAAGTATATTGTTTTTCTTACAAAATTTTATAGCCTCTATCCAAAATTTATTATCCTCAACCACTGCGGCTGTCGGATTATTTGGATAATTTAAAAACATCAATTTAGCTTTTTGCGCTATTTTTGAAGGTATTTTTGAAAAATCGGGCAGGAAATTGTTTTTTTCTAAAAGCGGCATAGAGTATGTTTTTGCCCCTGCTAACATAACTCCATTGAAATGGACGGGATATGCCGGGTCGCATACCAAAGCATAATCTCCCATATTCAGATAAGCCATACATAGATGGGCTATGCCCTCTTTAGAGCCGATTAAAGCCAAAACCTCATTTTCAGGCTCTATATGAACGCCGAATCTCTTTAACATCCAATCCGAGACCGTTTTCCTAAACTTGGGCATACCTTTAGCTTGCGGATATCTGTGAGTATTTTTATGATGTTTAATAGTATCGCAAAGCCGCTCTACTATATGGGATGGGGTGGGTAAATCGGGATTTCCCATACCCAAATCAATCACATCAAGTTTTTTTTCATAAGCTTCTTTTTTTAAAGCATTGATTCTTGTAAAAAGGTAAGGTGGTAGTTTTTCTAAAATTTTAGAAGGTTGTATTTTTAACATAAATAAATATCCTATTCATTATTGTATGAGTTTTCTTAATTTTGTTGTGGGCTTGAAAGAGACTTTTCTTCCGGGAGGAACTGGAACCATATCGCCTGTTTTGGGATTTCTGCCCATTCTTGCTTTTCTGGACTTAACTCTAAAAGAGCCGAGTCCTGATAGCGAAATAAGTTCGCCTTTTTTTAAGCCGTCTTGAATAACTTTAACTAAAGCCTTTGTAGCCAAATTTGCGTCATTTTGCGTCAATCCTGAAATTTCTGCTACCAATTTTACAACATCTGGTTTTTTCACAATTTATCACCGTCCTTTTTTCTAAATTTTTTTACTGCTTTTCTATTTCCTTTTGTATTTTCAATACATTTTTATGAAAAGAGTGCGGTTTATATTAAATCCATTTGATTTTGTCAATACGGCATCAAAACAAAAAATACATTGTTAAAACAATGCGTTTTGTATTTTAAAAATTTTGTAATCAAAATTGTCATTGTTTTTTCAATAAATTTCTCAATTTTCCGACGAGAAAATAATAAAAACCCAAAAACGCATTCAAAAACAAAGCTGATATTTTCAAGGCAGGCTTGATAGCAAAATTAACCATACGCTTGTATTGCTTTTTATCTTTATGCTATACTTCACCTATGGACATATCAAACAAACTTGAAACTTTAGCTAATTCAGCAAAATACGATGTCGCCTGCACTTCAAGCGGAGCGCAGGGAAATTCCAATGGCTCAGGCATAGGCAATACTACATTGGGCGGGGTTTGCCATAGTTTTGCGGCTGACGGCAGATGCATCACTTTGCTTAAAGTTCTGATGACTAATATATGTATAAATGATTGCAAATACTGCGTGAACCGCAAATCCAATATGGAAATCAAAAGAGAGGCTTTTACTCCGCGCGAACTTGCCGATTTGACTATAGAGTTTTATAGGCGCAACTATATAGAAGGCTTGTTTTTAAGCTCAGGCATAATCAAAAGCCCTGATTATACTTGCGAACTTATGTTAGAAACCATTTCTATATTGAGAAATGAATATGATTTTTATGGATATATACATGCCAAAGCAATACCGGGCGCGGACAATTTGCTTATAGAAAAAATCGGAAGGCTTGCAGACCGTATAAGCGTCAATATAGAAATGCCTTCGCAAAACAGCCTTTCTCTTTTAGCGCCGGACAAAAGCAAAGACTTGATTTTGAAACCTATGGGATATATAAAACAAGCGATAGAGGAAAATGCTTATCTACCTGCTATCAGGCGCAGTTCCAGCAATATTCCTACTATAATAGATAGTCAAATCGCCCGTTTAAATAAGCAAAAACCTTTCGCGCCGGCTGGGCAAAGCACTCAGATGATAATAGGAGCGTCTCCTGAAAGCGATTGCCATATATTAAAACTCACTGAAAATCTATATCAAAGATATAAACTCAAAAGAGTTTTCTTTTCCGCTTATATCCCCGTTTCAAATGACTCAAATCTGCCTGCTCTTGATACAAAACCGCCGCTTTTAAGGGAACATAGACTTTATCAAGCGGACTGGTTGATGAGATTTTACCGCTTTAAGGCTGATGAGATTTTGGATGAGAAAACTCCCAATTTCAATCCTTTTATAGACCCAAAATGCAATTGGGCGCTAAATCATAAAGAATTTTTCCCTGTGGAAATCAATAAAGCGTCTTATGCCAATCTTTTGAGAGTTCCGGGCATAGGCGTTTTGAGCGCCCAAAAGATAATGAAATCCCGCCGCTTTCACTCTTTAGACTTTTACAATCTCAAAAAATTAGGCGTAGTTTTAAAGCGCGCTCAATATTTTATCCTATGCAATGGAAAGCCCGCGCCGAATTTCCAAATAAAGCAAGATATGATATTAAACGATATGATGTCCAAAAGAGAATTGACTATATATAAAGAAGCATTCACCCCCAAACAAATAGAACTCTTTTCTCATCAAGAATTATTAGCGGGGTAAATATGCAAAACAGAGATATTATTTACTCCTATGACGGCAGTTTTGAAGGGTTTTTGTCTTGCGTTTTTGAGAGTTTTGCCCATAAAGAAATCCCCGCCGATATTGTCAGCGAAAAATCCCCGCAAATTCCTCTTTTTGATTCCATTAAGATTGCAACAGATATAAAAAAAGCCGAAAGGCTTTCAAAATCCCTGCTTAATAAATTTGATTTTGATGTTTTCTGTCTTGTCCAAAACTCATTTTTTTCCTGCTTATCAAATAAAGAGACTCTCATTTTGGATTTTATCCACAAACTCTATAAAAATGGCATAAAAATCAAAAATGATTTGACGGACAATACAATTTTGACGCTAACAAAAGCCTCAGAATATCTTGAAGGCGAAGCCCATCTATACAAAGGTTTTGTCCGCTTTAAAGAGCACAAAGGCATTTTGCTTGCTATCATAAAACCCAAAAACTCAGTTTTGCACATTTTAGTTCACCATTTTATCCAACGCTTGCCCAAAGAGAAATTCCTAATATATGATGAAACAAACAATCTCCTTTGCGCATACTCAGACGGCAAATACGCAATCTCAGAAACAGAAAAACTGATTATGCCCCAAACCACAGCCGCAGAAAAATCCTATCAAACCCTATGGCAAAAATTTTACGACACCATAGCCATAAAAGAGCGCACCAATCACAAATTACGCCAAAACCTAATGCCCAAACGCTATTGGAGCCATTTGACCGAAATGGAAACAAAAACTCCGTTCAAGCGGAACAGAGCGCCTGACTTCAACCTTTTTTCAAAAAAAGGATAAATTCACTCATAAAAGTAGTGATTTGGGATAGCTAAAAGGTTGAGTCAGTCATCTGCCCCCCCTTGCGGGGGAAGTCCCGCGAAGCGGGAAAGGGGGGTGTCGCAACGCGAAAATCACAAAATGGGTTAATAATGGATTGTTGTAAATGATATATCTATTAAATATAAAAAACCTCCCGCCTATTGAAAGGCGGGAGGTTTTTCATTTTTTAACGGCTGTCTTATTGAGTCTCCCTAAAAACCTCCGTTTGTCGTCGGGCTTAACCCGCAATCTCACAACTTGTCGTCATTGCGGGTCACGCCCGCAATTGTTCGGATAAGGGGTAAAATGGGTTACTATAGAGCCCCTTATTATTGTTTTATGAATAGTCTGACCTCTCCTAAGACATCTACTGTAATATGCGTATCGTCGATATAAGTATATGGACAAGAGGGTGGAGTAGGAGAAATCGGTGTCCATGATATAGTTCCAACTCCAGAAATATCTGTGATAGGTAAATCTATGTCTCCAGTAGCTATATTTATAACGAAAGTTCCCTTATAAGCTAACTGCCGAGATGC
>JAISKX010000060.1 GCA_031260765.1 Endomicrobium sp.
CAGCAGCGCATAGCGGCTTTTTTGCCCGGTCTTATTCTTTTGGGTATTTCAAAAATGTCTCTTTGCAAAGTCCCTGCAAAATAACTTTTTGCAACTTCCTTCAATACCTTGTATTTAAGCATTCTGACCATAGTGCTGAATTTTCTTTCTGTCATAACATCTCCTTTTTGGCTGTCATACTATCCCTTGCATTATTTCCTAAAAAAAGTATAATTAACCTCGTTTTAAACAGATATTTGAGAAGCCTTACTGCAGTCCTAATTCCAACGTAGCTCAATGGTGGAGCAATCGGCTGTTAACCGATCGGTTGCTGGTTCGAGTCCAGCCGTTGGAGTCCAATTAGATGCCCATCAATTTTTAACAATTCCTCAATCAATTTCTTATAGTAAAATGAATGTGTTTTGCCTTTTAAAGAAAAGGTCGAACTGATTATTTTTAAAAACTCCGCTTTTTCGCTATTGTTCGAACTTTTAAATATCTTTTCTATTTATCAAGTGTCTGTATTATATATCATTATCCTCATTTTTTGTCTTTATCTTGCATAAAAAGCCTCTGCAACTGTAAAAGCAGGGGCTTTGTTGTTTTGGCTGCCGTTAAACCCCGACTTGACCACTTTTTGAAAAAAATCAAAAAACACTCACAAAAGTGAGGAAAATGGTCAATATAGGTGATAATTGATACAATTTTGGGCATAAAAAGGAATATTTGTAAAGAAAAAGTCAGACGCTATGTTGTTTTTTTATGCGATTTTATATACTCGTTTCCTCGTCGAAAAATTAAATGGAAATTTACAATGAAAATGAAAGATAAACAAAATAAAACAATATTCAAACATAGTCAAAAAACAATAAGAAAACATTTGCCGCGGATTGTTTTTTCATTGTTTTTATTTTTTATTTTGATTGCCGATGTTTGTGCAATACAGACTTTGACTACCTATGCTCAAGATAGCAGACAATTATTTTATTTTGATATATACGGGGCGGAAGATGGCGCGGATTGGACTCTTAGCGCAAGCTATATACAAGCGCTTAAAGACGCCGCTGATTATTGGTCTTTGCTTTTGGGAAATTTGCCTATTAACACAAATCCTATTAGGATAACTGTGGTAGGCTCCAATCTGGGTGGTTTTTTTGCTCGAGCTGAATTTAACGCTACCGGCAATATGACGAATGCCGCTTGGGCAATTCTAAACAATGCGGCGGTAGGCGGCGGAAACATTAAGGTGAATTGGTTTGACTTTGTGAGCGACCCGATATCAATATTACCTTATAATAGGGGACTATCGCTTGTAGGCATACTTACTCATGAGCTCACTCATTTGATGTCTAATGCATTGTTGCATTCTGAATATTTCCACAATATAGGCGCGATTACTTATTTTCAAGGACCAAATGTTATGGAATTGCTTGAAAACGGCTTACCGCTTACTAATCACGGCGCTGACGGGCATGATGGATTACGCAATAGTCTGATGTCCGGCGTATATGCTAATTGGGGAATCCTTATGGAAGCCGAACTCGCTTTGTGCCAGGATTTAGGAATAGCGATTGATAGAAAAAATTTTTACGGTCGTTCCATTTACAAAGATAATTTAGATATTGTAGTTTTAGATAATTTCTATGCAAGAAATAGCTCAGGAACGGCTTATCTTGTAGGAGTGTATAATGAAACCCCTCTCACCGTAGGTTTGCATATTTATGGAACAGGAAATACTGTTGAGATGAAAGGCAGAGTATTGTCAAGAGGAGATTCTGCAGTAGGCATAAGAGTTGACGGTTCTGACAATAAATTGACTATTGCTCCTGAAAGCGAAATTGCAACAGATGGACAAAATGCCGTAGCTTTACTTGTAACTTATGGCAAATCCCAAACAATCGCTCATCGCGGAATACTTTCTGCTCAAGGCGGCGGCGGTATAGGCGCAAGATTTGATTTTGGATGCAGTATTAACGCAACCTATGTCGGTTCTTATATAAATGCGCCGTTTAGAGAAGCATTGATGGAACAATTTAATATCAGCGGCGAGATTAAGGCTTCGTCAGCTGCAATTTATATGTCGCCAAATGCCTATGTAAAAGAAATCAATATTATGCAAGGAGCGCAAATCACAGGCGGTATAATATCCGATTGGGACAGAAATACGCATTATTATAATGCAGCCTATGATATTCCCTATTATAAGGATACGAATTTGAATTTTGGTTTTCTTGCCGATAGCGCAGGAAATTCAACCGCACAGCCGAACGGAAGTTTTCATCTTGTTTATGATGGCGATATTTTGGGCAAAAAGTCTCTAAATGCCAATATAGTAGGCGGGACATTTACTTATAGCGCAAAGATGCAGACGCGCTCTGTTAATGTTTTTCCAAATGCCGTTTTAGAAATTGTTGGGGATGCCCGCATAGAAAGCGAAATTTTGGATATTCAAATGGGCGGTATTTTTTCAATGACAGGCGATGAGAATATGCAAACTATCAATATAGAAAGCGCAACAATCAGCGGAACAGTAAATATTGAAGTTGATTTTGCAGGCAATACGGCGGATAAAATAAAGATTGATAATTCAAACGGCGCAAAACTCATAATCGGACAAAGCGGCATTTTAAATATTACGCTTATAGGTTTGGCTGCTGCTGTCGGCGATACAGAGGTGATTTTTGATACTGCCAATAGCGCAGAAATATATTTTCAAAAAATTCTAAGTTATGGCGATAGAAATTATGCTTTGATTTACGATAACCCCGCCCGGCAAGTGAAAGTAAAATACGGCGCAACAAAATGGAATGCTTTTGCTTACGGCTATCAAGAGGCATTCAGAGATATATCTTTAGCCGCAAATCTTGAAGCGATTACCGGCGACGAAGCTTTTAGCAATGCCATAGGAGATAATTTCACAATAGATGGACAAAATCACACATTAGATGCAAAGAATATATCAGCGCTCGGTTTTACGCTAAACAATAAGCAAGTGGAATTTAAAGATATATCATTTACGAGTTTCAGTTCAATCACAGACGGTTCAGTAATGGCAATAAACGGCGGACAAATCACAATCAAAGCAGAAAATGGGAATGTTCTTTTTGAAGGCAATAAAGCCAATGGAATAAACAATGATATCGCTTTACAAGGGACAGCCGCGCTTGAACTCAATGCCGCAAGCGGTAAAACAATCACAATGAATGGCGGAATATTGGGCAGCGGCGCAACAATAAACAAAACAGGCAGTGGCGATTTGCGCTTTAATGCGGGCTCTTCAATTGCCTTTGGCGGAACTTTTAGTGTG
>JAISKX010000092.1 GCA_031260765.1 Endomicrobium sp.
GTCTGCGTAATCGGCGCGCCGTATCTGCCAAATAGCAAAACTCCATCAATGATTTTTTGGTCTATACTTATCATCAAACCTGATGCGGCGGCATTTTTCCCGCTGTCAATTTTTATTTGTCCCGACTCATTGTTTTGCCAATAGCCTATTCTGTAATTGCCTTCATTTCCTTCTATTGGGAGTTTGAAAGTCAATTCTGCGGCGGCATAGTCCCAGCCGATATTATCAATGTCATTGGTTTGATATGAAGCGAATATATCAATGTATTCTATGGGAGAAATTTTGACTGCTAAGCCGTAAAGGTCGCCGCCTACCCCTATAAAAATCGGGTCGGGATTAAACAGATTGGTTTCAAAAAACTCGCCCGCTTCATTTGACGATAAATAAGTGTCTGTCCCAAATTTGCCGAAAATGACGGAAACTTTATTGTCAAAAAAAGGTTGAGATATATTTAAGTCTGAGATATTAACTCCATCGTCCGCAGACCAAAAACCGCTGTTTAAATCGCTCCATGCAGATATTTGAACGCCGTTTGATTTCCCGCCCTCTTGAGTATTGCCATTGCCTTGGATATTTAACAATACAACTGCTCCGCTCTCATACTCTTTGGTAAATGTGATGTCAAAAAGAGTCCCGACTGCCGTCCTCTGTCCGCGATTTTCATACACATCATTGTCCTCATCATAAACAATAGACGGATTGCCGCTTTGAAGACGGATATTTGCCCTCGGCTCAATTTTTAACCCGCTCAAAAGCGATTCGTCCGCCCAAACGGATACTGCAAATGCTAATACTGCTGATAATACTGCTAACTTCTTCCTCATGCTGCCTCCTTGTTCCCCGCATTGCCTTGCAGGCAATACGGGGTTATTAAAATCATTAAACCCCTGCGGGGTTTAGTTGTAGCGATTTCTCATCGTTGATTTATTTATTGCACATTTTGCAAACGGGGTTTTTCTTTTTATCGTCTGAGCTGATGCAACAAGAGCATTTGCCTTTTTTGAAATGCCTTATCACTAAGATGATTGCGGCTATTACTATTATTGCGATTATTATGTTTTGAATCATTTTGAACCTCCTATATTCCTAATTTTAAAAATGTTCCTACTTGAAAAATCAAAAATGCGGCAAACCATGCAATAGCGGTATTGCCTATCAGCAGCATCAATAGCCATTTGACTTTTGCGCCCGTCTCTTTGAAAAATACAATCATAGCCGTTATACATGGCGGATAAATCATGCAGAAAATTAAGAATGCTATCGCTTTAAGCGGGGACCAGCCTGAGTCTGAGGCTATTTTTTCTCTTAACGGAGTTATGGACTCGTCATCTTCTGTATCAACTTCGCCCAAAGAATAAATTGTGCCAAGCGTGCTGACCACAACTTCTTTTGCGGCAAGACCCGCAATTAAGGCTATTGAGCGATTGCCGTCCATGCCTATGGGCTTCACTATCGGAGAAAGGAATTGTCCAAGTCTGCCCAAAACGCTGTTTTCCATTTGAACTGCGGCATTTTCTTCTTCGGACAAATCGGGATTGAGCGGGGTTTGCGGATATTTAAAACCAGCCCATATAAGAATGGTGAGCATTACTATTATTGTTCCTGCTTTCTTTATATACATCCAGCCTCTTTCCCACATTTTTAGCAAAAGCCCTTTTAGCGTCGGGATATGATATGGCGGCAATTCCATAACAAAATGGGCGGGCTCGCCTTTTAATACGGTTTTGCTTAAAAGTTTTGCCGCGCTTAAAGCTATGATTATGCTCAATACATACATCAAAAACATCACCGGCGTCCTTTGATTTTGCGCAAAAAACGCGCCGATAAAAAGAGCAAAAATCGGAAGTTTCGCCCCGCAAATCATAAAAGGCGTGACAAACATTGTGATTAGCCTATCCCTTTTAGAGTCCAAAGTTCTTGTAGCCATAATGCCCGGCACAGCGCAGCCATTTGTGGAAATCATCATCGGTAAAAATGATTTTCCGTGCAGACCGAATTTGCTCATAATTTTGTCCATCACAAAAGCCGCTCTTGCCATATAGCCCGAATCCTCAAAAAAGGCGATAGCAAAAAACATAAATAGAACAAGAGGAAAGAAACTGAGCACTCCGCCCACTCCGCCGATTATGCCGTCAACAATAAGAGATTGGAGCGGTCCCTCAGGGATTATAGAGCTTGCAAACTCGCCCAACCAAGCAAAGAAGACTTCAAACAAATTCACCACAGGCGTTGAGAATGTAAAAGTGAATGAAAAAATCAACAACATCACAGCGGCAAAAATCGGTATTCCCAAAACCCTGCTCAAAGCGAATTTGTCTATAAAAGGCGTCCAATCTTTCTTTTTGTTTTTCAACTCTTTTATGACGCTTTTTGACACGGCGTTTGTAAAGCCGTATCTGTATTCCGCTATCTTGCTTTCAGGAGTTTCATTGAAATGCTCTTGAATATGAGCGCGGCTTTTTTGCGCCTGTTGTAAAATCTTGTCCGCATTTTGAGATTTTTGAACGGCTTTTGCCGCAAGCGCGTCATTGTCCAATAATTTTACCGCAAGCCAACTTTTAGGCAGTTGCGACAAGACGCTTTCTTTTTCTATCATACTTTCAAGAATGACGATTTCATTTTTTATATCGTCGCCGTAATCCACAGAAGCGGGCTTGTGGTCGTCATTTCCGCTTTTATAACTCTCATAATCTTCTATGACGCAATCAAGCAAATCGTTTATGCCTTTTGACTTATTGCCGACGACGCTTACAACGGACACGCCGAGCATTCTTTCAATTTCGCCAATATCAATTTTTTGTCCTTTGCTTTCTAAAATATCCACCATATTGAGAGCTATAAGGACAGGCGCGTCAATTTCTCTGATTTGAGTAAACAGATAAAGATTCCTTTCAAGATTAGAAGCGTCAACGACATGGACTACGATATCAGGTTTATCTTTGATGATAAAATCTCTTGCAACGACTTCATCATCGGAATAAGCCGAAAGGCTGTAAGTGCCGGGCAAGTCAACAAGGGTAATATCATAATCCTTATAGACTTTTCTGCCGAACTTTTTTTCTACCGTGACGCCCGGATAATTTCCAACGTGCTGATTTGAACCGGTCAAAGCGTTAAAAATAGTGCTTTTACCGCAATTGGGATTTCCTGCCAATGCTACTGTGATTTTTTTCATATATTCTCCTTGATTTCTGTGACCAAAATATCATTTGCTATCTTGGCATTAAGCGCCAACTTTGAACCTTTGATTTCTATAAATACCGCGCCGTTTGAATCCGGATTTTCTATCACTTTGATTTTGGTTTGAGGAATAAAACCCATTTCCATAAGCCTATGCTCCATTTCATGTTCGCATAAAGTTGTGATAAATTCGTATTCGCCTTTTTTCGCCACGCTTAAACTGATGAGCGGTCTGTCTGGGTCATAATGTTTATGTATATGCGGGTGATGATGATGAGCGTCTTTTTCAAAATGACGGCGCAATTCGCGAGCCATTTTAAACTTTTTCTCATACAGACTTTGAGCCGATTCCTCAAAATGGCAACGCAATTCGCGAGCCATTTTAAGTCTTTTTCTAAGCCTTTTCATAAAGAATTTACGAAACATTATTGCGCCTCCACCTCAATACAATCCGCTTCATTTTTTCTGATAGTCAGATTGTAGTTTTTAATTGCAATCTCTATGGGGTCTCCCAAAGGAGCGAGTTTTTTGATAACAATAGCCGTCCCAGATACGCAACCCATATCCAAAAGCCGCTTTTTAAGCAAGCCCGCTTGCGATGAAATACTTTTGATATTTCCCGTTTCCCCTACTTTTAATTCACTTAACTTTTTGATTTGCGCCATAAAGCCTCCATGCTTTTCATTTCATTTTATTAAGCCTTACATAACTAAGTTAGCTTGGTCTAACTAAATATGTCATAAAAAAATTGTCTTTTTACAAAGACAATTCTTTTGAACTTTAAACTTTGCCCAAATAATCTTTCAAATTATCAATATCTTCTTTTTTAGTTAAAAAATGTTTCTTCAAAAGTATATACAGCCTTTCCAATTTATGTATTGTCTCAGAACTGATTGAATGCTCAATAGCGCAAGCTTCTTTGACAGCTATCTGAGGGTCTATAAAAAGCAAATCATTGAGAAACATATATAAAATATCGTGTTTTCTCTGCACTTCTTGGGCTATTTTCTCGCCTCTCTCTGTCAAATCAACATAGCCGTATCTTTCATGTATGGCAAGCTCTGCCTCAGTAAGAAGATTGACGGCGGTATTTGCGCTTGAGCTTTTTACATTGAGAGTTTTTGCTATATCGCCAACCCTCGCATATTTCTTTTCCCGCTTGAGAGCCGAGATTGCTTCAAGATAATCCTCTAAGGCAGGACTCAAATTTGGATTGAAATTATGTTTTTGAACCATTGTTTTACCTCGTTTTTGTTTGACTACAATAAAAAAGTTAGGCTTATATAACATTTGCATTTTTGTTTGTCAAGCCAGATAGATATTTTTTGTTTTAAAACGGATTCTTGCAAGTAGTGCAAGGTTTTCATCAATACGCATTTGAATCACAATTTCAAATTCATTCATATATAATTGACTCGTCAGTTTAAAAAACATAGTATAAGTCAATTATGAATAGCCAACCAAAGACTTTTTTAAACCAAATCCTTGAAAAGATACCTGCCAATACGGTGGCGCTTTCCTCTTGGCTTAGAGAACAAGGTATCTCTAAAAGTCTACAGAATGTTTATAAAAAGCATTTTTGGCTTAAATCTATCGGACAGGGCGCTTTTATAAAATTCAGTTCTGACAAGGCTACGCTAAACGGAGCTATATATGCTTTACAACAACAAGCCAATTTAAAAATACATATCGGAGCGCTGTTTGCCCTGACATTAAACGGCAAAGCGCATTATGTGAGATTTAAAAATACCTATCATCTTTTTACGGACAAAAAAACTACAATCCCCAAATGGTTTGCGCAATATCATTTTGACGAAGATAAATGGAAAATATATAAAACATCTTTTTTGCCCGCAGATATAGGTTTGACAGATTATAATGTTGGAAATTACACAATAAAAATATCCTCGCCGGAAAGAGCCATCCTTGAAGTTCTGTATTTAACTCCAGATGAAATTGATATAGACGAAGCCTATAAGATATTTGAAGGCTTATCAGGACTTAGACCGCAAATAATGCAATCATTATTAGAAAATTGTAATTCAATAAAAGTGAAGAGATTGTGCTTATTCTTTGCAGAAAAAAGCCGCCACGCTTGGTTTAAATATTTGGACTTAACAAAAATAGATTTAGGCAAAGGCAGGCGCAGTATAATAAAAGGCGGCGTTTTAGATAAAAAATACAATATAGTCATAGGCGGGATTGATTATGAAAATTGAATATAAAAAACAGGCTCGCTTAGCAATCTCAGTATTACAGCATATAGCAAAAGAGCAATGTTTTGCTCTTAAAGGCGGCAGCGCTATAAACTTTTTTCTTTATGATGTTCCGCGCCTTTCTGTTGATATTGATTTATCCTATATAGAATTTAGTCCTCGCAATGAGGCTATAGCAAATATAAATGCAGCATTGGGCAGAGCGTTAAAAAATTTGGGCAAATCCTCAATAAATTTTGAGATAAGTATAAAAGATGACAATATGCAAAAAATCAATTGTTTTAATGATGAGGCTGAAGTAAAAATAGATATTAACTATATAGCAAGAGGATATGCTTATGAGCCTATTATTAAACCGATAAGCCCAAAAATAAGGCAGGATTATGAATTTGTTGAAATGAAAATATTATCAATTGCAGAATTATACGGCGGCAAAATATGCGCGGCTTTAAATAGACAGCATCCAAGAGATTTGTTTGATATAAAAATACTTTTTGAAAATGAAGGCATTACAGAATATATTAAAAACGGTTTTATTGTATGTATGCTTGGAGATAATGGAGCGCCCTATGAACTTTTAGCGCCAAAAATAAAAGACCAAAGAAAAACATTAGACAACAGTTTCAATGGAATGACTGACAGACCATTCTCATATCAAGACCACGAAAGCGCATTGCAAGAACTTATAAAAACGCTGCACAAATCGCTAACAGATAAAGACAAAGAATTTATAATAAGTTTCTTCTCCTTAAATCCCAAATGGGAATTAAACAATATTCCAAATCTTCAAAAACTCCCCGCAAT
>JAISKX010000112.1 GCA_031260765.1 Endomicrobium sp.
GCCCCCTATACAGATTCCCCCATCTTCCCACAGAAAACCCTTATTATTTTTGACGAAATTCAAGAATGCAATAAAGCCCTAAACACTTTGAAATACTTTTGCGAGAGCGCTCCGCAATATTGCATCATAGCGGCAGGGTCGCTTTTGGGAGTGTCGCTTTCTCAAGACGATTCTTTTCCTGTCGGGAAAGTTGAATTTGTTCAAATTTATCCCGTATCATTTAAAGAATTTTTAGCGGCTGAATCTCATGAACTTTTTGACTCTGTTGAGAGAATAAACAAAATTGAGCCTATTTCCGCTATTGTTTTTAATAAATTGCAGCAAGTCTATCATAAATATCAAATCTCAGGCGGAATGCCCGCCGCGGCGTCGGCTTCATTGGACAATTTGGGAACTTTAGAAATTGAGGGACAACTTCAAAAAATTTTAAACGCTTATGCTTTGGATTTTGCTAAGCATAGTCCGTCAAAAAATATTCCAAAAATCACGGCGATATGGAAATCTATTCCATCGCAATTGTCTAAGGAAAACAGAAAATTTGTTTATAAATTGGTAAGAGCGGGCGCAAGAGCGCGGGAATATGAAGACGCTTTGTTATGGCTTGAACACGCCGGGCTTATAGCGAGAGTTTTTGAAAACACAAAACCGTTTTTGCCTTTAAGCGCCTATGATGATTTGACTGCTTTTAAGATTTATTTGTCCGATATAGGCTTACTTAGAAAATTAGCGAAACTCCCTGCGGACGCCGTTGCAGGCAGCGATTTATTTATGGAATTTAAAGGCGCATTGGCGGAAAATTTTGTTTTACAATCCCTGCTTGCCGATTTTGAAGTAATACCAAGATATTGGGCTTCCGGCGGAAAAGCGGAAATAGATTTCCTTTTACAATACAATACCGACATCATTCCAATAGAAGTAAAATCCGCATATCAAACAATAGGTAAAAGTCTAACTGAATACAATAAAACCTATTCTCCAAAATACAGAATAAGATATTCGCTAAACAATCTCAAAGCAGACGATAATTTAATCAATATCCCCATATTTTTAGCAGATTGGACAAAAAAATTATTGCTGATAATGAAGCGCTGAATAAACATCTACATATTTTCTACACAATTTTTGAGTAATATCTAATCTATGAATAATCAAAAAACAATATTGATAGTTGATGATGAAATAAAAATACTTGATATGCTTAAATCATATCTTGATATTTGCGGCTATAAAACCGTTTGCGCTCAAAACGGCGCTCAGGCTTTGGATGCATTTGAGAAAAATCAAGCGGATTTGGTTTTGCTTGATTTGATGCTGCCTGATTTGAGCGGAGAAGATATTTGTAAAAAAATCCGCTCCTCTTCAAAAGTCCCGATAATTATGCTCACCGCTAAGGTTGACGAACAGAGCATAATACGCGGGCTAAATATCGGCGCGGACGATTATATTACTAAACCGTTTAGCCTAAAAGAACTTTCGGCGCGCATTAAGGCTGTGTTGCGGCGTTCTGTTGTTTTAGATAATCAAAAATTGGTTTTTGGAAAATTGACGATTGATACCGACAGCCGTCTTGTTATGCTAAACAATAATAAAATCAATTTGACTCCTAATGAGTATAAAATCTTGACTCTTCTTGCATCGCGTCCTGAAAAAATTTATACGCGCGACGAGATTATCGCAAAAACATTAGGAGACGATTTTGACGGTTTTGACAGAACAATAGACACTCATATAAAGAATTTGAGACAAAAAATAGGCAATGATTATATTGCCACCGTCTATGCAATGGGATATAGATTTATAGCCGATTAAAAAGGAAATTTTATGATGAATTTAAAAACGCGTATGGGTTTGACTTATTCTTTGTTTATCGCCATTGTTCTTTTGGCATTGACAATTATTATCAATAAGTCCGTTTATAATATGTTTTCAAACCTTGTCAAAAATAATATAGAGAAAAACAGCGCGCAAATCGCTCAGACTATGAGCGGATTTTATAACGAGAAACTTAATCAATTTGATACGGCGGCTATTGAATCTATCGGAATGAATTTCGCTCATAATGGATATCTGACGACGGTGTTTGACAAAGACAATAATATAGTATGGGACGCCCGCTCTTGCGATGTGCAAGATTGCAATATGATTATCAATTCAATAGCGGATAGAATGAATGAATATAAAACAGACACAGATTTGATAAAAAAAAGTTATCCTTTGCAATCTTTGCAAAAAACAATCGGAAAAGTTGAAATTGAAACTTATGGGACATTGTTTTATAGCGAGGCTGAGGCGAAATTTATATCGTCTTTAAATCATTTCTTTATTATAGCAGGCATAATTTTTATTTTATTGTGCATTGTCATTTCAATTTTGCTTGCCGCTCAAATTGTGAAACCTATCCGTCAAGCAAGCAAAGCGGCTCGGCAAATTGCCGGCGGAAATTTAGAAGTCCGCGTCAATGCTGACAATAAAACCGCTGAGTTAAAAGAGTTGTCGGCATCAATCAATGCAATGGCGGCGGAACTTTCTCAATCGGAAAAACGGCAAAAAAGGTTAATCTCGGATATTTCCCATGAATTGAGAACTCCTCTGACTTGTTTGCAGGGAAATTTGGAAGCAATGATTGACGGTATTTGGGAGGCGTCTCAAGATAGGCTTAATAATTGTTATGAAGAAGTAAAAAGACTTACAAAACTCATAGAAGATTTGAATGTTCTGACTGATTTTGAATGGGAGAAAATCTCTTTAAATAAAACAAACTTTGATATTTCAAAATTGCTCGCCGCCGCTATTGATATTTTTACGCCGTCTGCAAATGAAAAGAAAATTGAAATCGTCAATAATTGTCAATCCATTATAATAAGCGCAGATTATGATAGATTAAAACAAGTTTTTGTAAATCTTATTTCTAATGCCGTCAAATATACAGACAGCGGCAGCATAGAGATAAGCGCAATACAAATTAAAGAGCCTGACGGCAATATGGCATGCGAAATATCTGTCGCCGACACGGGCAAAGGCATTTCGCCTGATGATATGCGGCATATTTTTGAGAGATTTTATCGTTGCGATAAATCAAGAAACCGCAATAGCGGAGGAGAAGGTTTAGGGCTCAGCATAGCCGCCGCTATTGTCAAAGCGCATAAAGGAAAAATCACCGCCTCTCACAGAGACAACGGCGGAAGCATCTTCAAAGTAATTATACCTATGGAGAAACAATAGTATGGAAACAAAAACTATTTATATCGGCGGGATGACTTGTATAAATTGTCAAAAACTAATTGAGAAAGCGCTAAAAAATACTGATGGAATAAACTCGGCAAAAGTGAGTTATAAAGACTCAAAAGCCGTCATAGTCTATGACGGCGCGATTATTTCTTTTAAAGAAATTTCCGCCGTGATAGAGAAACTTAATTATTCGGTTCTCTTGGGAAATCCAAAGAAACAG
>JAISKX010000145.1 GCA_031260765.1 Endomicrobium sp.
AAGACAGAACCAAAATAAGCATTAAGAAATTTATTGAGCGTTTAGAGCCATTAAGAACAGGCACAATACAAATTGGCAAGAATATATACAATGCTCCACCAAAAATTGATTTAGAAACAAGAAAATTAGTGGAGTTGTTAAAGTAGCGGGGGAACCCAAACGGTCAAGTCAGGTTTTAGTAGTATCCATATTTCTAAATTCTTTTAAATGTTTCCTAAATGCCCATAATAAAAACAAAAATCCCCCACTGCAGTAGCAGTGGGGGATTTTTAATTTTGTTTTTCAATTATACCGTTGCAAAGTTAGGTACAATGCCCAAAACAGAGGCAGAGTGCACTACATTTGCAAAAGACGGATTAGCGTCTTCCGACAGCATTTTATACACGCTTGTTCTTTGGATATTTGCTTTTTTTGCTATTTGGGACATTTTCCCTTCAGCCATAGCCACGGTGCGCATTCCAGATAAAAACAGCGCTTCGTTTTGCGTCTTATTGTATTTTTCAACAATATGCTTTTTGTAATACTGCAATTCCTTAGGATGCTTACTTAGATAAGCCGCATAAGATTCGGTATAATCAGCATAATCTGATTTGACATCATCTGCCGTAATCACAAATTTTTCTTTTTTGTTTTTCATTTTTCCCCCTTTATAAACTTTCTTATTGTTATGGCTTTCTCAATATCTGCCGTTTGCCTTTTCTTATCAGTCCCGCCCCATACCAATCTATAAAGTATTTCACTTTCTTTAATGTAGTAAAGCCTTATGCCTTGCCCAAAATGTATTTTTATTTCTGATATTCCGCCTCGCTCATATTTGCAATGTGAAGTATTGCCTTGTTTAACTTCGTCTATAGCATCTGTTATCTCGCCCCTAACTTCTTTATTTTGTTTGTCGCGCCACTTATCAAATATATTAGTGGTTCTTACATCTATCATTTGATTCCCCCTTATTTGTGTTGTATAGATTACATTATAAAATTATATCTGTCAATTCATTGGGGCTGGTAATAATAACAAAAATTCCCAATTGCTGCAGCAATTGGGAATTTTTAATTTTCAAATACCACTACAACGACACAATAGAAAGCGTTTTCCCAAGCGGCGCTAAAACTTTCAGCAATGTGTCTATTTGCGGGGCGGAATTTCCTTTAAAAAAATCGTATCTTTTACGGAAGAAACATAATTGCGTTTCGCTTCTTGGGTAGTAAGAGAAAACAATTCCGGCAAAGCGCCGTTTTGCATATATTTAAGATATTTTTCTTTTACAAAAGAATAATATCACTTATACCATATTATTTTCAGTCAAAAAGAATAAATTGCTGCTGAAAGTGATATTTTTTGACATTTTTTTGACATCTTATATAAGATTTGTTATAATCTAATAAGTAAATAGTAGTTAATAGTATTAACTATCAATAAAAGAAATGGAGGAAATTGCTATGAAAACACGCAAAAAAGCACAAAAAATGTTCAAAATAGCGCTAAAATGGCATACTTTTGAGTTAAAACACTTCTTTTTTATTTTAATCTTATATTTCTATATAATTTGATTTTAGCCTCCTTATTTATAGCGAAAGCTGCTCAAAATTTACTAAAAATATGGAGGCGTTCAATGAATAATATAAAAAGTTGTAGAAAAATATTAGGTATAGTAGTAATGCTCTTTGTTTTCGGATTGTGTTCTCAGCTAATGACGGGGTTAGGTAATGCAGCTGAGGATTCCGCTGCTCTTAGCGATACAATATGGTGTGTGGATTGCGGTATATATAAAATATACGGTAATGCAAGAGCTGGATTTTTAAGGAATTATGAATGCACTGATTGTTTAGATTGTTTTTACCTGAAATCTCAAAATCCTATAAATACAATCAATCTTTCGCAAAACGAGATATTAAATCAATGCTTTGATTGCTGGACAATGCTAAATGAATTGGAAAATGTGAGTATGGTGTTAAACTGACATTTCTAAAAACTTGTGATAATGGCTTATATCCAATAAACAAAACGCCTACACAAATAGTGTAGGCGTTTTTTATTTGTAAATATATCGATGGGCATCTAATTGCACTCCGGGACTAGGATTCGAACCTAGACAAACGGATCCAAAACCCGTTGTGCTACCATTACACAATCCCGGAATTATTAACCGATTGGGTCGGTTATATTCAATTTTCAATGAGTTGTTGTATTGTAAAGTTTCCACTTATATTGTTTTAGCTCTTTTTCTACTTCTTGAGAATGCTCTTTTGAACTTGTTATCGCAAAAACTGTTGAGCCTGAGCCTGACATAAGACTTAAACAACCCGCCTGAATCAATAAAGCCTTTATCTTTGCTATCTCTGGACTGTATGGAAAAACAAATTCCTCAAGACGATTAAATAGGGTGTTTTTGCTTAAAGACCAATCACAAAAATCTGTCGGGATTTTATGTTTTTCCCCTACCTTTGTCAATGGAAATTTTATGCGTTTATATACTGAAGCAGTTGATATGCTAAAACAGGGATTAACTAAAATCACATTCTTTTTTCCAATACTTTTTATAGGAGTGATGATGTCACCTATGCCTTCGCATAAGGCTGTCCCGCCTGTCAAAAAAAACGGCACATCTGCGCCAAGTTTTGAAGCCATAAGCCTTATTTCTTCATTTTTACATATCTCATTTGACGGCATTAAATCCCATAATTCTATCAAAGCTTTTAGAGTTGCCGCCGCATCTGATGACCCTCCGCCAAGACCTGCCCCTATTGGAATTTGTTTGTCTATGCTTATTTTGACGCCTGCTTTTATATTGAATTTTTCTTTGAGAGCCTTTGCCGCTTTATAAACTATATTGCCGCCGTCCGTTGAGACTTCTTTATTATTGCATACTATTTCTATTGTATCGGCGCTGAGAGACTCTATTGTCAATTCATCAAATAAAGATACTGTCTGCATTATACTGACAA
>JAISKX010000175.1 GCA_031260765.1 Endomicrobium sp.
AAATACCACAGCCCTGCCTGTAAAAGTTTATGCCAATGAAGGCATAGCCCAAGTTCTTTTCTTACAATCAGACGAAGTGTGCGAAACATCATACTCCGACAGAAAAGGCAAATATCAAGCTCAAAAAAATATTACATTAGGAAAAATTTAACATTCACAAGGGGAGGCGTTTATGGAAA
This sequence comes from Endomicrobium sp., assembly GCA_031260765.1. Lineage (GTDB taxonomy): Bacteria > Elusimicrobiota > Endomicrobiia > Endomicrobiales > Endomicrobiaceae > Parendomicrobium. Next base: position 180 of record JAISKX010000175.1, read on the forward strand.
AGTTTTTATTGGATAATTTTTGGATAGTTGTTAGCAAACATTATGCGGATTTTAATGGGAAGGCGGCAAGAAAGCAGTTTTGGTTTTTTGTTTTAATAGTTGTTGTCGGCTCGTTCCTGCTTAGCGCTTTTGCGGCTTTTGTTTCTTTTGCGGTTAATGCTAATATTGGACTAATACTTAATGTGATTTATTGGGTAATTTCTTTGGCTTTAATAATTCCAGAGATTGCTATTGCAACAAGGAGATTGCATGATACTGACAGAAGAGGATGGTGGCAGTTGATTGCTTATATTCCCGGATTGTTTTTAGGCGTATTTTCTTTAGCCTTAGTAGGGATATATGCAGCCAAAACCATTCAACGTTTTGAAGAGATAGATTTGAATGTTCCCGTAGTCATATATATGTCTTATGGATTAGGATTTTTGGCAGTTTTAACTCTTATTGGAAGCATTGTTTTGATTGTATTATTGGCATTGAAAGGAAAAGATCGGACGCGCTGGGATAATTAAAAATTAATTTTTGAGGTTAAAATGATTCTGATTTTGGATTTTGGGTCTCAACTTACGCAGATGATTGCACGTAGAATTCGCGAGGAGAAAGTTTATTGCGAAATTCATAATGGCAATATACCGCTTTCTTCTATTGATTTGGCGAGAGTTAAAGGGATTGTTCTTTCAGGCGGTTATGACAGCGTGTATTCTAAAGGCGCTATTCATCCAGATAGAAGAATTTGGGAATTGGATATTCCCGTTTTTGGAATTTGTTATGGGATACAACTTATTGCCCAAAGGCTCGGCGGGCTTGTTAAGCCGTCAAGAAAAAGAGAGTATGGACGGGCTGTCATCAATGTGATGGGCGGACAGCTTCTCAATGGCTTGTCAAAAAAAGAAACGGTTTGGATGAGTCATGGGGACAATCTTTTAAAAGCTCCAAAAGGTTTTAAAATCACTGCAAAATCAGCCAATTCGCCTATAGCCGTTATGGAAAATCCTCAAACCAAGTTTTACGGCGTTCAATTCCATCCTGAAGTCAAACATACTGAGCACGGACAAAAAATAATTCAAAATTTCATTTTCAAAATCTGTAAAGAAAAACGCGATTGGACTATGAAATCTTATATAGTAGAAGAGTTAAAAAGAATAAAAAGACAAGTGGGACATGGAAAAGTTTTATGCGCGCTTTCGGGCGGAGTGGATTCTTCCGTCGCCGCTATTATGCTTCATAGAGCTATAGGCAGAAAATTGTTTTGCGTTTATGTTGACCACGGATTGCAAAAACTCGGAGAAACGCAAAGAGTAAAAGAAGTTTTTGGCAAAAAATTCGGCGCGAATTTAAAAATTATCAATGCTAAAAAGTTGTTTTTATCAAGATTAAAAGGCATTATAGACCCAGAGAGAAAAAGAAAAATCATAGGCGCGGCATTTATAGAAGTATTTGAAAAAGAAGCAAAGAAATTAAAAGGCATAGATTTTTTGCTTCAAGGCACTATATATCCCGATGTAATAGAAAGCGTCTCTATAAAAGGCGCAAAAGTTCCTATCAAAAGCCATCACAATGTCGGCGGTCTGCCTGAAAAAATGAAAATGAAACTTGTTGAGCCTTTGAAATTTTTGTTTAAAGACGAAGTGAGGCTTTTGGGACAAGAACTCGGAATTTCAAAAGAGATTATACGCAGACAGCCTTTCCCGGGACCAGGTCTTGCCGTCAGAACTTTGGGAGAAGTGACAGATGAAAAATTAAAGATTTTAAAAGCCGCAGATTTTATAGTTGATGAAGAGATTAAAAAAGCGGGGCTTTATGAAAAAATTTGGCAGTCTTTTGCGGTTATTTTGCCTGTAAAAACCGTCGGAGTGATGGGCGATGCGAGAACTTATGAATATGTCATAGTTTTAAGAGCGGTAAATTCCTTAGACGCTATGACTGCTGATTGGGTCAAACTTCCCTATGATTTGCTTGGACGCATATCCTCGCGCATAATAAATGAAGTCAAAGGCGCAAATAGAGTGGTTTATGATATTTCTAATAAGCCGCCGGCTACTATAGAATGGGAATGATATGAAAAATAACCGCTTTCTAATTTTCTTTTTATTAACTTTTATTTTGATTTCTTGCCAAAGCCGCAAAGAATCTTTTGGCGGCGCGGATTCAATACAAATTAAAGGCTCGGATACCGTTGTAAATCTCGTTCAAGTTTGGGCTGAAAAATTTGTAGAGGGCAAAGACAATATAAGCATAGGAGTGACAGGCGGCGGTTCAGGCACAGGTTTTGCCGCTTTAATAAATAAAACTTGCGATATAGCGATGTCGTCAAGAAAAATAGAAGTTGAAGAGGCAAATCTTGCAATGGACGGCGCAGTTTTCCCTTTTGAATTTGTGGTCGGATATGATGGTCTTGCAGTTTTGGTAAATAAAAACAATCCTATAGAAGAACTCACGATGGAACAATTGAGAGATATTTTCACAGGCAAAATTACAAATTGGAAAGAATTGGGCGGAGACGATTTGAAAATAGTCATTTTATCAAGAGAAAGCAATTCTGGAACGCATTTGTTTTTTAAAGAGCAAGTTTTAAGGCTCGGCAATGTCAATGCCAAAGACGAATTTTCATATCATAGTTTGCTTATGCCGTCGTCAACTGCTATTTTTGACGAGATAGAACAAAATCCCCACGCCATAGGCTATGTAGGTATGGGTTTTGCAAATAATTTGGTAAAAACTATAAAAGTAGCGCAAACAAAAGGAGCAGAAGCGATTTTACCGACAATGGACAATGTTTTATCGTGGAAATACCCTATTTCAAGACCGCTTTATTTATATACAAACGGCGAGCCTAAAGGTCTTGTCAAAGATTTTATAGATTACACTGTGTCTGATAAAGGACAAAAAATAGTGGAAGAAACATTTTTTGTTCCTATAAAAAGGATTCAATAATGAGCAATGATTTAACAAAATTCAAAGATAAGTTTATAGAAAAAATAATATTCCTTTGCGGAATCTTATCTATAGTTTTTGTGATTTTGATTTTCTTCTTTCTATTTAAAGAAGGGATAGCATTTTTTAAAGATTTCTCTCCTATAAAATTTGTCGCGGGCAAATTTTGGTATCCCGCCTCAAATCCTCCGCAATTTGGAATATTATCTTTAATTGTCGGCTCTATTTTTGTGACGGCAGGCGCATGTATAATAGCCGTTCCCATAGGCATAGCGTCCGCTCTTTTTATATCGGAAGTCGCACCAAAAGGCATAAGAGATATTTTAAAATCTCTTGTAGAACTTATGGCTGCTATACCGAGCGTTGTGATTGGTTTTATCGGTATGGTAAGCCTTGTTCCTCTCGTCCGCTCGATTTTCGGCGTTCCGACGGGGCTGACGGCTTTTTCTGGTTCAATAGTGCTTGCTTTTATGGCTATGCCTACGATAGTTACTATATCGGAAGACGCTATAAGGTCTGTCCCATGGCAGTA
>JAISKX010000194.1 GCA_031260765.1 Endomicrobium sp.
TTTTTAAAGAAATTGCAGACAAATTGTATAATTCGGCTTTTACTGACTCGGATGCTATTTTACAAGACGATTGTTCCATGCAAGCAATCTCTCCTTGTCTAATCTTTACCCCAGAAACAATCCTGAAAAACATCAATCAAGATTTGAGAACGCATTATACTGATATTTATGATTTATCTAAAAAAATAGACGATGATAGAACTGCTCGGTTTCAAGCCCTTATAAAACATAAGTTTTCTGATAGAGTTTTGATTGCTTTGCTTGACTTATTTGAAAGCAGGAAAGACGATGAGCAAATCAATAATTTTGTTACTGACAATGCCGACATTCCAACAATTTTTGAATATATTCTCGGTATTATTTGGTATAAAATCAGCGAAAATAAGGGCAGCATTTTAGATTTTATGAAATTGTCATTAGATGCAAATCTTTTGCCGAAAAGCCACGCAGTAGGAGGCGGCGCAGACATCATATATATGTATGATAAAACAAAAGATTATCCTCAACACACGGTATTACTTGAGGCTACTTTGACAAATAAAACCAATCAAAGACGCGCTGAAATGGAACCTGTATCAAGACATTTAGGCGAATATCTATTAGCGCACAAAAATGACAATTCTTATTGTGTGTTTTTGACAAATTATTTAGACCTCAATGTTATATCTGATTTTAGAGGCAGAAAAGAATATACATACTATTCTGCCGATGGACAAAGTTTTATCAAGGGAATGAAAATTATCCCATTACAAGTTTCAGATATAAAAAATATATTGGTTAATAATATTATCTATAAACATCTATATCTTATATTTGACAATGCTTATCATTCACAAAAAGAAATCCGATTTTGGTATCAAGAAACCATCTCTAATGAAATCTTAAAATCGTAAAAATGAGGATAATCTTATAGATATTTGAAAGCAAAAAAGAGCATTGACAATAGACCAGAATTGCACAAAAAAGTCTAAATTTGCAAAAGTGGGTGGAACTTTGTGTGGTTTTGCTACAAAAGTAATATGGACTTTTGCAAAATATCTGCATTTTTAGCATTGACTTTTGTTTTTATCTGACTTCAACCTTTCAGCCCCCCAAAATCACTACTTTCATGAGTGGATTTATCCTTTTTTTGAAAAAAGGTTGAAGGCAGGTTTTAAAAGACAAAAGACCAGAATAGTCATTATCCTCGCAAAAGTGTAGAGAGACGACGCTTTTATGTTCGTAAAAGTGTGTATAATTAACGCTTTTATCATTGAATTAGTGTTGTTTTTTATTTAAAATGAGCAAAACTTGTAGAGGAATAATATATGAAAAGGACAATTTTGAGCAAACTTATTGAATGGAAAAACAATGCCGATAAAGCGCCGCTTTTAATTGAAGGCGGTAGGCAAGTCGGCAAAACTTGGCTTATGCAGGAATTTGGTAAAACTGCATATAACAATGTTATATATGTAAATTTTGACAGCGCCGATGCCGAAAGATTAAAGAAAATTTTTGAGCCTGACTTAAATCCAAAACGCATTGTTGAGGACTTGGAATTTGCTTTCAAGCAGAAAATAAGCCCTACAGACACGCTTATTATTTTTGATGAAATTCAAGAATGCAATAGGGCTTTGGTCTCTTTAAAATATTTTTGCGAGGACGCTCCGCAATATAATATTGTATCGGCAGGCAGCCTTTTGGGCGTCGCTTTGCATAAAAATCAATCTTTCCCTGTCGGCAAAACGCATACAATAAATCTCTATCCTATGACATTTACAGAATTTTTAGACGCAATAGGGGAAGAGAGGCTTACAGAAGTTATAAATAATTTGGATTTTCACAGGATTGCTATTTGCAAAGAAGAAATTATAAGAAATCTCAAATACTATTTTTATGTAGGCGGTATGCCGCGCGCTGTGTTGGAATTTATTAAAACAAAAAATCTCAACTCTGTCCGAGAAATACAAATGGACATTCTCAATGGATATAAATCTGATTTTTCAAAACATATAAGCGCTGTATCCATCCCAAAAACAAGTATGATTTGGGATTCTTTGCCGAGACAACTTGCCAAAGAAAACAAGAGATTTCTCTATAAAGATATGAAAAGCGGGGCGAGAGCGGCTCAATTTGAAGATTCTTTATTTTGGCTTGAACGGGTCGGGCTTGTATATAAGATAAACAGAATCAATGTTCCGATGCTGCCGCTGATAGCATATTCTCAAAATGAAATTTTTAAACTTTTTACAATAGATATTGGATTATTATCTGCTGAAGCAAATATTGAAATTTCGGCATTTACCGAACCCAATAATGAACTTTTTACGCATTACAAAGGCTCGTTGACGGAACAATTTGTTTTGCAAGAGTTAAAAGCGGCAAATGCCCATATACCTATATACTATTGGGCAAATGAGAGAGGTATTGCCGAATTAGATTTTGTAATACAATTTCAAAATATGATTATTCCGATAGAGGCAAAAGCGTCCACAAATACAAAAGCCCGCAGTTTAAAATTTTATATGCAGCAATTTAACCCGCAAGCCGCAATTCGTTTTTCTCTAACAGATTACACTAAAAACAAAAATCTTTACGACATTCCCTTATACCTCATAAGCCGTTTTGCAGAGATTATAAGACAATAATGAAATTAATGGAGAGATACTACATAAATTTGATGAGCTTTTTATAAACAAAGACAAACGAATATTGAATGAGGATTTATGAAAACAGTTTTACAGAGAGTTAAGAAAGCTGCCATCACTATCAACGGGCAAGAGCGCCGAGAAATCGGAGAAGGGCTTGTGGTTTTGGCGGGGTTTGGCAAAGAGGATAATAGCGAAACTATAGGCAAAACTTTTGACAAGATTAAAAATCTAAGGATTTTTTCTAATGCTGAGGGCAAATTTGATTTGTCTATTTCTGATATAAAGGGCGAACTTTTAATAGTCTCTCAATTTACGCTTTACGGCGATTGCAAAAAAGGCAAAAGACCAGACTTTTCCTCCGCCGCCCCTTTTGAGCAAGGCAAAACCCTATACGAAGAATTTATAAAAACAGCTAAACAATCAAATTTAAAAGTAAAAACAGGCGAATTCGGCGCAGATATGTTGGTAGAAATCCACAATGACGGACCCGTGACGATTATTCTTAATAACGACAACAGCAACGACAACGGCAATGGCTTCTCGCAAGGGGCGCAAGTGGATATAATGGCAAAGA
>JAISKX010000230.1 GCA_031260765.1 Endomicrobium sp.
ATTGTTGCGGCGGCTTTTGTTTTGATGTTTGTTATTATTCTTTTAAGCCTCATAATTCCTTTGACGGGCGATTATCAAAATCAAAATATAGATATGGCAAAACAAACGCCGTCTTTAAAGTATTGGTTCGGCTCAGACCAGTTGGGGCGCGATATGTGGCTGCGCATTTGGCTTGGCGCAAGGACTTCTTTGTTAATTGCCGCGATTTTGGTTTTCTTTGAGGTTTTGATTGGTTTGATTTATGGCGCAGTTTCGGGCTATTTCGGCGGGCGGCTTGATAATATTTTACAAAGATTTGTTGATATTTTTATGAATGTCCCCTATATAGTGATGGCAAGCATTTTGATTTTAATCTTAAATCAAGGATTTTGGACTGTGATTTTATCGCTTGGGATTTTCGGCTGGTTAGGATTATCAAAACTCGTCCGAGCGCAAGTATTGAAATATAAAGAACTGGAATTTGTCTTAGCCGCCCGCTCGCTCGGCTCTGGGCATAGCCGAATTTTATTTAAGCATTGTCTGCCCAATATGATGAGCGCGCTGATAATAGCATTAACTTTCGCTTTTCCCGGCTACATTTTGGCTGAGGCATTTTTGTCTGTGCTGAGTTTAGGTTTGCCAATCGGGTCAATCTCCTTAGGCATTTTGATAATTGACAATATAGCGTCCCTGCAAACCGAGCCCTATTTACTTTTTATCCCGCTTGCGATTTTGCTTTTGATTACATTGTCATTCAACATCATAGGAAATGGTTTAAGAGACGCCTTAGACCCAAGGACTAAATAGGTGCGGCGAAGCCGCGATAACACACGGATGGCGGGACAGTTAGGCGCGATGGGAAGCTCGCTTTGCCTTTTGGCGTCTTTTGACACAATTTGCCTGCTGATGTAGCGCTGCTACACGGCGCAGACAAATTCTGCCAAAATACGCTCAAAATGCTTTGCGGATGATACATATTATTGGGAACCTCCCCATATTGACAGGGAGAGGTCGGTCACGCCGTAGCGTAGCGAAGGCGGAACGGGTGAGGGTGGAATGCGAAGCGGTAGTTGCCATTTTGGGAGGTATATATATGAAAAAAAGAATAGTCTATACAAACGCGCCTAAAGACATTGCAAAATCAATGATGGAGTCGATGGATGATGATGATTTTGTTGATTTTCTTCCGCCGCCTGAAGAATTGATTTTAAAACAATCAAAGGAAAACATTCCTGTTGATTCACAAGTTGTAAATCATTTTAAGAAATACGCTCAAGAGCATAATAAACCTCTTGCATAATTGATATATAAAAATAGATAAGTTCTGCGTAAAATCGTCGTTGGTTGTCAGAGATGACAAAGTCCTATATCATTACATTTTCCATATTTGGTTATACAAGAGGCCTATTTATTTTTCAACTACAATAATCCTTGTTTGATACACAGAATTAATTGAGATTAAAACGATACTCTCTCTTTATGAATACCGCTTTTGTAATCTAAGTATTTTCTTTTTAGTTCACTACTGAGCAGGACTTTATCTAAGTGTTCATTGTTAGATGCCGAAGTAAATAATTCATCCACCAATGATTTTTCATTTTGCACTCCATTTACACAACAAACATCTTGAATAAATTCCTTTAATTCTTTCCAATCTTTTTTTTCGTTCATTTTCTTTCTCCTTTTTGTTTTATTTTGTGCTACTGTTGCTCAATCTTTCATATCAATCATTAATAATTGATATAAAATGATTCCGTAGTTTTCTTTCTGCATTTCTTCTTCTAAGGTAGTTCTGTCTCATAGCTTCGTTAATAAAGGCAAGATAATCATCTACTTTTTTTCTCCATTGTTCATTTGTTTTCTTTACAAGTTCAAGATATTTAACATATTCATCCTGATTGATTTTTGTAGTGCTACCTTTAACAACTAAATAATACTCTGCATGTGAATCTTGTGCTGCTTTTAGCGCTTCTTCATTGGTCAAAGGCACTCGTGACCCCTTCTCATATACGCCCCAACCATATAATTCCTCTCTAGCTTTGCCTTGATCATGATTCATTACATATATTCCATCCCTCATAGTTGGGCTCTTTTTTGGTAGATAAACATGATCGCTCACTATGATTTCTCGTCCACATCCAAACAAACAAAACAACATAATAACCAATAAACATTGTTTCATGCCCTTTCTCCTTTTTTGTTTTTTTATTGTTCAAATACCAAACTCAGAAATACCGAGTATGCTTAATATCTGTCTGGCTTTCTGCCTCCTTTCCTTTTATTTAACCCCCTACTTCAAAACCTCCTTTTTTAGATTTTAGGCGCATGATTATTCGCCCATACGAATTATTTGCGCTTTTTGCGTTTTTGGTTTGGGGAAGATACGCATATAGCGCGTTTCTACAATTGGATTTTAAATACAATAAAAAAACGGCAATACCATTTTGCTGGTATTGCCGCTATAAATAAAAAAAGCGATTATCTAAGCACTAGAAGTAACTCGTATAAACGCCGATTATCTCGTCTCCGTTGCGGGGAGACGGGATAAATCAAGCGATTACTTGTTGACTTCTAGATACCTTATGGGCTTTCGCCCATCCAGCTCGCGCAGGCTCGCCCTGCGCTTCCAACAAATAATCTATTAAATTGTTTTACTGCTTATGTTTCTACATATTCAAACTTATCGTTTTTATCTGTTAGGGCAAATAATCA
>JAISKX010000069.1 GCA_031260765.1 Endomicrobium sp.
ATTCGGGCTATGTCTTCTTTGCTAAGATTTTTTCCGCTTAAAGCGCCCGCCATTGCGATTGCCGCAATTATGGCAGTTGCACTTGAGCCAAGCCCGCTGCCGAGCGGTATATGGCTGTCAATAGTTATTTTAAGGTTTTGCAAACTATATTTTTTACAGCCAAATCTCTTAAATGTCTTATTCATTATTTGCCAAACAATGTTTGTATCATCCTTAGGCAATAAATCCCGCCCCTCTCCCTTCAAAACAAAGCCGCCGTTTTGAGAGACAGTTTCAACGCTAAACTCATTATAAATAGCTAAAGCCCCGCCAAAAACATCAAAACCAGACCCAAAATTTGAAGCGGAAGCAGGAACCTGAACTTTTATTTTCATTTTTATATCCTTTGCCTTATGAATTTTATGTAGAAAGCGCGGAAATTATAGCATAAAATAAAATATGCTAATTAAGGGCGTTTTGTAAAAGAGCGGGATAATTTGTTAGATAATCATAAAGTCTGATATTATATTTGCAAACAAACTCTATTTTTTATAGTCCATTAGCGCTTTTGCGTCTGTATAGTCTTTTTGCATACGGGTTAATTCTTTTTGGACGGCTGCGCGCATATCGGCGGCATAACTGTTGTTTTGAGAGTCTGCCTCCAACTTGGCAAGCAATTGCCGCATAATTTCCATTGCGCTGTTTAAATCTCCCAAAACTTCTGTGAGAATTGCGGCATTATAACAAGCGGCATAATTGCCGGTTTGTTTGTAAATGCTTTGATAGGATTGTAGCGCTGATTTGAACTGATTATCTTTTACAAGTTTTAACGCCTCTTTCATGAACGGGTCTTTCTTTTTATCATCTTGTAAAGTTCTTGATTCTATTGACTCCCAAGGGACAAGTTCGCGGGACATATTGTTCAATTGCTCTCCCGCTATTTTAATAGCCAAATCTTTAACGCTGTCTATTTTGCCATTGCTGTCAGTTTCAACAGTCTTTTTGCCTGACTTTGAAATTTTATACAAAATCTCTCTGTTGCTCGCTCGTATAAAACGATATGTAAATTTTAAATCAACTGTTCTTGTTTCTTTATACTTCGTGATATATCTGCCGTCTTTATCTTTGTCCCTGTCCTTGCCTTTGTCCCTGTCCTTGCCTTTGTCATTGTCCTTGCCTTTGTCTTTTACTTGCTCTTTGTTTTTGTCTATACCTTTATCTTTTTCTTCAATTTTGACTTTGTCTTTCTCTTTTGCTGTTTCATAAATAGGCGTTTTTGTCAAAGTCTCAGAAAGATTATCAATATCTCCGACCACAAAAACATCAACGATTTTATAATACTCATTCTCATTGACTTCAAGCAAGGCGTTTGGATCTATCAAAGTATATGCTTTTGTTTGCAAAATAGAATTTATCATATTGTCGGTAATGGCTTTTGCAACAGCATAGTCTGTGGACTCAACTTTACTCAATGTAATGATTGATAAAAAATTATTGATTTTCTTCATTGTGGATGCGGCATTAGGCTCATAACGATTTTCAAAAGGAATTACGGAAATTCTTTGAACGCCGCGCATATCCACAAGAGGCGGATGTTCAACCCTTGTCTTTACAGTAGTGGCGCAAGAAGAAAAAACAAAGCCCGCAAAAAACAAAATCAAAAGTTTATAGATGGTTTTCATTTATTACCTCCTCCTTTTTTATAACAATCAGCAATAAATTTTGTGAAATCTTTTATATTGTTTTTGACGCTGGCTTTTTCTAAGGCAGTCATATACTCTTTGCGCTTTTTTACTGGGATTATTGTCCAAGAATATCCGCCTGTGGTAAGCATTACATTCATTAAAAAGCGAGCCAATCTCCCATTGCCGTCCATATAAGGATGAATATAAACAAAAAAGAAATGTCCCAAAATTGCTCTAACGGCGGCGGATTCTTCCTTTTTTAATAAGTCAAACAAAACAGGCATTGCGTCTTTTAACGCTTGCGGATTTAACGGAGTGTGCATGGAATTTTTTATATACACTTGATGAGAGCGATACCCTGCCAAATCTTCAGGTCTTAACAAGCCCGCCATAACGCTGGGAGCAAACAATTCTTGATACCAAACTCTATGAGCGCTTTTTGCCGCTGCGCCGGCATTTTTGCCTTTTAGTATTTCCTTGATACTCGTTTTTACCGCTTGGAAAGTTTGCCAATATCCTCTTGCCGCCATAGCATTGCTTTGCTGAGCGTCGGCAGGATTATCCTTTGGATTCCATTTGCCGCTTTGAACTTTTTCTATCAAATCATCAGTTACGGAATATCCCTCAATAGACAGAGAATTATAAGCGTCTGCTTTATACTGCAAATCTATATTCTTAATACATTGAGCAATGCTGAGTTTTTTCTTGCTGGGGTTGGGGAAATTATTGATTACGGTTTCGCGCATAGATTTCCACATCAACTTTAATCTTGCCGCATAGGGAGAAACTATTTTCATCAAAATCGGATTTTTATCGTCAAAAGGATTTTCTTCTCTAATATCAAAACCAGCCCTTTTCATAGACTCTAAAATTTCGTCAGCCTCTTTGTTTTTTGCGATATTTCTTAAAGCGCCTGCAATTCTGCCCGCTCTTTTGCTTTGCCCTTTTTGTAATAAAATTTTCAGCATATCTTGAGTATCAACCAAACCCAAACATATCCTTGAAGAAATGCTATCAAGCCTAAAAAATTCCGGACTGCACTCAATAAGCGCTTGAGGCAATGAATAAAGATTTAAACCAAATTGATTTTCTTTAACTATTGGATTTGCGACAGAGGCTTTAAAATACAAAATTGCAGTATTATGTAAAAGATTGACTATATTATTAGAAGCATTTTCCGCTCGGATAATAGTTTGTTGCGGCGCCGTTATATTGCCGCTATAAAAAGCCAAAGATTGTTCAGCCGACAGACACCATTTTTTGCCGAATTTTTTATTTGCATATTCCGAAACAAAAAACCAAAAAGCCGTCCACCAAGGCGTGCTGTCTCCGGCGATTGTATCTGGTCTGCAAGATATATACCATCCTTTAATAATTTCTAAAAGAAAACCGTTTTTAACCAATCTCTCTAAATGCGTCCTCCCCAAATCCGCAGGTTTAACCACAGCAAGCCCCGCGCTGTTTTGAAGGCTTTGCAATTTTTTTAAAGACTGCGCTAATTTTTCATATCCATTGCTCATTTTTCATTCCTCTTATTTGCCGCTGTGCATTTACTCTTATTTGGCGTTGTGCGTTCACTCTTGTTTGAAACGATAATATCAAATACACGGAATCTATACAAGAAATCAGATAGTTATTATTCATGACAATCAAGCAACTATTATTTATATTGTTTCATATATTGTTTCACTCTATGGACGGCGTTTTCTTGCAGATTGTAATAGTAGAGGGGAATGTCATTTTCATGGAAAACGCCTAAGGGGAAGTATGCTCTTGACGCTTGGGGGGAACTGAATTGCTCTCTGTCCACAGTTGAGCAAATGATAGTTCCTCTTTTATTATTGATTTTTGCATCGGCAAGATGGGGGGCTTTTTTAAAAGAGCCGTCCGCATTTACTATCATTGAGCCGAGATTTTGGCTTGCGGGGGCAATATCTTCTGTGGTTTTCCAATTGATTGGATTGATAAGGATAGCATTGGGTATAGACATTGTATTTGCCCCATCAACTTTGGGCGCTTCTGTATTATATGAGATTACCACGCCTATATCGTCTGCATTTTGGGCGGGTTTAACATGAGGATTTTGGGCATAATCTTCTTTTCTCATTGGAACGCCTATGGCATAAGCGGCTATCATTCTTTTGTAGACTTCGGGATGAGACTTCATATAGTCAAACAAAATCTCCCGTATCATAATAGAGCCTTGTGAATGTCCCGCCAAAATGAAAGGTCTGCCTTTATTATAATGCTTTATATAATAGTCAAAAGCGGCGATAATATCCGTTTTGGGAACGCCTTGAAAAAATTTAAGAGCCGCCAAAATGCCTTCCGCCCCTTTTGTTTGCTTGAATGCAAAAGAAGCGTCCAATTGTCTATAAAAAGGAGCATAAATATCGCCCGCTTGCGCAAAAGCAGAGGCGCGGGCTTGGAGATAATAATTAGCCCATTTGCGCATCTCGGCATTATTTATATCCGCTATTGGATATTCGCCATTAGCCCGCCAAGCAGTAGGATAAATAAAGAAAACATCTACGGACTTTGAGAGTTTCTTGGGTAGCGATAGCCAATTGTTTGTATTGGAATAATCTGCGGGTGAGATTTTGTCTCCGCCTAAGGGAATACGAAAATCCTTATCCGCTTTTACCGTTGCAATACAAAAAATCAAACACAATAAAACAAAAACCATTCCTCTAAACATTCTTTCCTCCCATACAAAGCGGCTGATAATATCAAATTTAGTATTTTTATTAAATTAGCTCCTCAACTATTAAAATTTTGAATTGCCCCGCAAGGTTTTATTCAGCTTATTTTTTCTAATGCTTTTTCTATCTCTTCTATTATAAATTGAGAGTCTTCAAGACCTATTGAAAATCTTACTTGAGAGTCTGTGATTCCTGCTTTTATTCTTTCTTGTTTGTCATAATAGCGATGAGAAGTTTTTGCGCTGTATGAGATTGTAGTAGCTGTTCCCGCCAAACTCGGGACGAAAAAGACTTTTTCCAAAGAGTCTATCAAAGCTATTGCCTCTTTTTGTCCGCCTTTTAGATTTACGCTCATCATACCGCCGTATCTGCCTTCCTTAAATTGTTTTTGCGCTCTATTATAAGAAGGGGAAGATTCTAAACCCGGATAAAAAACTTTTTCAATTTTGGGATGTTTTTCTAAAAATTTTGCGATTTCTAAAGCGTTTTGAGAATGTTTTGCCATACGCAAATCTAAAGTGCGCAAACTTCTCGCAAGAAGCCAGCAATCAAAAGGGGACAAAATCGCGCCGTATAGAATTTGCAATCTCTTAATCTTGGCAAGCAAACTTTTTGTTTTAGCGCTGACCGCTCCCGCCACTATATCATTGTGTCCGCTGAGATATTTTGTCGCGCTGTAAAGAGCGATATCTGCGCCCAAAGATAGAGGCTCGGCTATGGCGGGACTTGCGAAAGTATTGTCTATTACAAAAAGCAAATTGTTTTTATGCGCGGCTTGGGCAATAGCGGGAATGTCTGGGACTTCCATAAGAGGATTGCATATAGTTTCGGAATATATCAGTTTGGTATTCGGCTTTACAAATTTGCTTATATCGTCTTCTATTAAATCAACAAAAGAAACTTCAATGCCGAATCTTTTGAGCTCATTCGCCAAAAAAGTATGCACAGCGCCGTAAAGAACAGGCGAAGCGATTATATGGTCGCCGCTTTCAACTAAACTAAAAAGAGTTGTCGTGATAGCAGCCATACCGGAAGAAAAAACCAAAGCGCCTGCCGCATTATCTGCGGCGGCTATAATTTCAGATACAGCGTCGGCATTCGGCGCGGCTATTCTTGAATATATATAGCCGTCCGCGTTTTTCTCATAGATAGCGTCAAGAGAATCAACATTGTCAAAAGCGAAAGCCGATGTGTGATAAATGGGAAAGGTTTCTGGAACGGGGGCAGTTTTATTCAATTTCTTTTGAAACTGCCCGTCCCCTTTATGAATTAACTTACTCGCAAAATTTGAAGAATTCTTCATAACAATCTCCTTTTTAGACGCGCATATAGCGCGTCTCTACGATTTAACAAGCTCGCGCAAAGTTTGAGCGAGAATGTCAATTTCCTCATAAGTATTATAGAAAGCAAAAGACGGTCTCACGCTTGCTTCATAGCCGAAATGTCTTAAAATCGGTTGGGCGCAATGATGTCCCGCCCTTAAAGCAATCGCGGCTTTCTCATTTACATATTTGCCTACCTGCTCCACACTGCAATTTTTCAAAACAAAAGATACGACGCTTGCCCTGTTTTGAGCATTGCCGATGATTTTAAGTCCGTCTATTCTCAAAAGTTCCTGCCTTGCGTATTCAAGCAAATTGCGCTCGCAAATAGCGATATTTTGCATGCCGAGCGAACTGACATAATCAATAGCCGCGCCAAGTCCTACCGCGTCGGCTATATTGCCTGTTCCCGCTTCAAATTTCATCGGCGGCTTTTGATAAATGGTGCGCTCAAAAGTTACATCGGCTATCATATTGCCGCCGCCTTGATATGGTTGGGCTTCTTCTAAAACAGCGCTCTTTCCATAAACTACTCCAATGCCTGTGGGAGCGTAAATTTTATGTCCGGAAAAAACAAAAAAATCTGCGTCTAAAGCCAAAACATTGACGGGAAAATGCGATATGGATTGAGCGCCGTCAATACAAACAGGAATGTTTTTGCTATGAGCAATCGCTATCATTTCTTCAACGGGAGCGATAGTTCCCAAAGCATTGGACACATGGGTTGCAGACACAAATTTTGTCCTTTGATTAAACAATGAGGCATACTCGCTTAAAATAATTTGTCCCGTCTCGTCCACAGGCGCAACTCTCAAAACCGCGCCCGTCTCTTGAGCAATCAATTGCCAAGGAACTATATTTGCATGATGCTCTAACATAGTGATTATTATTTCGTCGCCCGCTTTCAATCTCGGTTTGACGAAAGCATTGGCAATCAAATTGATGCCTTCGGTAGTTCCTCTTGTAAAAATTATGTTCTCGGCAGACGGCGCGCCTATAAAGGCGGCGACTTTTTTTCTCGCCTCTTCATAAGCGTCGGTTGAGCGAGCAGCCAAATCGTGAGCGCCTCTGTGAACATTGGAATTTTCATTTTCATAATAATATGAAATTCTATCTATCACTTGTTTAGGCTTCTGCGTAGTGGCGGCATTGTCAAACCATATAAGCGGTTTGCCTCTTAATGTCAAAGACAAAATAGGAAAATCCGCTCTCACTTTTTCTTTTACCAATGTTTCGGCTCCGCATTTGCCGTTATTGCGGAATTGCCCCGCAATTTCCGACGCAGATTTAGCCCCAATTTGCTCAACAGTAGGACTGAACAATGGGTATTTTTTGTCAATAAATTGGGCGAGTTCCAATTCATTATTTTGGATATTCATAATATTCTCCCACTTCTACATCTTCAAGAACTGCGATAGCGTCGTCCGCTAAAATTGCCGCCGAGCAATATATGGATAATAAATAAGAAGATAATCCTTTATCGTCAATGCCGCGCAAACGGACAGACAAACCTCTTGCCTGCGCGCCCGGCAAATTCTTTTGATATAAACCAATCACGCCTCTTTTATGTTCTCCTGTGCGCACTAAAAGGATATTGGTTTTTCCTGTTTTTGCTTTTGGATTTTTTAATCCGTCAACAAAAAGTTTATCGGTAGGAATCAAAGGCACTCCTCTCCAAGTGATAAAAGTTCCGCCCGCTACCGACACAGTCGGAGGAGGCACGCCTCTTCTTGTGCATTCTCTGCCGAAAGCCGCAATCGCTCTGGGATGAGCCAAAAAGAAAGACGGCTCTTTCCAAACTTTGCTTAAAAGTTCGTCTAAATCGTCGGGCGTGGGTCTGCCTGCTCTCGTTTGAATTTTTTGAGACGGGGCGATGTTTTTTAATAAGCCGTAATCGTCATTATTGATTAATTGGCTTTCTTGTCTTTCCTGCAAACTTTCAACAGCCAAAGCGATTTGTTCTTCGCTTTGGTCAAAAGGAGAACTATAAACATCGGACACTTTAGTGTCTATGTTTAAAATTGTAGAAATGGAACTGAGTTCATACTCTCTTGGTTTTGTTTGATACGAAATATAACCTTGCGGAATTTCAATTTTCTTAGGGTCTTGACTGCACAAAACATCAAGCGGAGTTTCGCCTTCAACAACTTTATTGACTCTGTAAATCCCGCTGTCCAACCCCTTAAATTCCAAAATCCTCGCCGTCCATCTGGGAGTAAGCGCTCCGTATTGCGCCACAGTCTTTGTGACATTTGCAAGTTGATAAGCCTCTTGTTTTGATAAAGCATTGATTCTTTTTTCTTCTGACATTTTATTTCTCCTTGTTCCCCGCATTGCCTTGCAGGCAATACGGGGTTATTAACATCATTAAACCCTTTCAGGGTTTAGGTGTAGCAATTTTTAATATTGCGCGGCGTCGGGGACAAAGGTTTTTGTCCACGCGTTTACGCCGTCTTTCAAATTGAACATCTTTCCTTTAAAGCCTCCTTCTTCTAAAGTCCTGATTGCAAAAATGCTGCGCTTGCCTTCTTTGCATCGGATTACTGTATCTATGCGGGGGTCTAACTCGTCTTTGCGGCGGTATAATTGCCCATAGGGTATGATAAGAGCGTTTGGAAATTTGTAAATTGCTTGTTCGTGCGGTTGTCTGATATCAACAATTTGTAAAGGCTCATTATTATCAATGCGCCTTTTTAATTCCTCTATGCTCAAACTTTCAATGGGCTTTTCTTCTTCATTTCTTTTTAATCCGCAAAACTGTTCATAATCTATCAATTTGTCTATCGTTGGATTTTTACCGCAAATAGGACATCGTTCATCTTTTTCAATTTGCAAAGTTCTAAATCTCATAGACAGAGCGTCAAAAGTTAAAAGCCGTCCTATAAGAGGCTCGCCTATGCTGGTAATCAGTTTTATAACTTCACAAGCCTGAATAGTGCCGATAATGCCCGGCAAAACTCCCATCACTCCGCCCTCAGCGCAAGAGGGAACAAGCCCCGGCGGAGGCGGCTCAGGCTGCAAACATCGATAACAAGGACCTTTGCCCGCCCAAAAAACGCTCGCCTGCCCTTCAAACTGAAAAATGGAACCATAAACATTTGGAATGCCCAGCAAAACGCAAGCGTCATTGACTAAATAGCGGGTTTGAAAATTGTCCGTGCCGTCAGCAATAACATCATAATCTTTAAGAATTTCAAGAGCGTTCTCGCTTTTTAGCATAGTATTATAAACATTCACTTTGACATTTGGATTTATGTTTTTGATTTTATCTTGAGCGGACGCCGTTTTAGGTCTGTCCACATCTTTGGTTGTATGAATAATTTGTCTTTGCAAATTAGAAAAATCCACAGTATCAAAATCCACAAGCCCGATAGTTCCGATTCCCGCCGCCGCCAAATAAAGCGCAAGCGGCGCGCCCAGCCCGCCTGTTCCGACAATCAAAACCTTAGCCGCTTTCAATTTTTTTTGCCCTTCAATTCCAACATCAGGCAAAATCAAATGACGGCTATAACGGGGTATTTCGTCCTTAGTCAAATCTTGCAGTCTATTTTGTTCAATAGGTATCATCCCCGCCCGCCCGCAATAGCAGGAACTATCATAATAACATCCCCATCTTTAAGGACAGTATCCAGCCCCTGCAAATTTTTGACATTTTTCTCCCCGACAAACACATTTATAAAAGAGCGCA
>JAISKX010000070.1 GCA_031260765.1 Endomicrobium sp.
ATATCCATAACGCTGGCAGGATGTCCTTCTGCGGCTGAAAGATTGATTAATCTTCCCTCAGCCAAAATGCAAATCTTTTTGCCGTTCTTTAAAGTGAATTCTTCAACAAAATCTCTGACGATTTTTGAAGATTTAGACATAGCCTTTAAAGCGGCAATATTTATCTCGTCATTGAAATGTCCGGAATTACAAACTATCGCGCCGTCTTTCATCAAAGCAAAATGCGCTTTGTCAACGACATTCAAATCGCCTGTAAGAGTGACGAAAATATCGCCTTTCTTTGCGGCGTCTTTCATCGGCATCACTTCAAATCCGTCCATAGCGGCTTCAATGGCTTTTAAGTGATCGACTTCTGTAACTACAGTATGAGCGCCCAAACCTTTAACTCTCATCGCAAAACCTCTGCCGCACCAACCGTATCCGACGACGACAACAACTTTGCCTGCAAGCAAGATATTTGTCGCTCTCACTATGCCGTCTATTGTGGATTGTCCTGTGCCATATCTATTGTCAAAAAAATGTTTTGTCATAGCGTCATTGACCGCAATTACGGGATATTCAAGAGCGCCGTCTTTTTCCATCGCTTTTAAACGGATTACGCCCGTAGTGGTTTCTTCCGCGCCGCCGATAATATCTTTTAACAGCGCTCTGTTTTTGCTGACGATATTTGTGACCAAATCGCAGCCGTCGTCAATTGTGATATTAGGCTTGATGGTTAAGGCTTCGTTTAAATGCTTATAATAGGTTTTATTGTCCTCGCCTTTGATAGCAAAAGTCGGTATGCAGTAATATTTGACGAGAGCAGCCGCAGTATCATCTTGAGTTGAAAGAGGATTTGAAGCGCAAAGATGAATATCTGCGCCGCCTGCTTTTAGAGTGATTGCTAAATTTGCAGTTTCTGTTGTTACATGCAAACAAGCCGCAATTCTTTTTCCTTTTAAAGGTTTTTGATTTGCAAATCTTTCTCTGACTGGTCTTAAAACGGGCATTTCTTTATCCGCCCAGATGATTTTTTTCCTGCCATGTTCTGCTAAGTTGAGGTCTTTGATTCCGTATTTCATTTTGTCTCCTATTGTTTTTACGCTTCGCGACCACCCTCACCCTGCCCTCTCCCCTCAAAGGGAGAGGGGGATAAGGATGAACGGATTTATTATTTAACTGCTTTTTGTAATTCTGCGGCTTTGTTGGTTTTTTCCCATGTGAAGTCTGTGTCATTTCTGCCGAAATGTCCGTAGGCTGCGGTTTTGGAAAAAATTGGACGGCGTAATTTTAGATATTCAATTATGCCTTTGGGGGTTAATGGGAAAAGTTTTCTAACTATCGGTTCAAGAACTCCTCCTGAAACTTTTCCTGTGTGATGTGTGTCCACCATTATTGAGACGGGTTCCGCTACGCCTATGGCATAAGCCAATTGAACTGTGCATTTATTGGCAAGTCCTGCGGCTACTATGTTTTTGGCAATATGTCTTGCCATATAGCATGCGCTTCTGTCCACTTTTGTTGAGTCTTTGCCTGAGAACGCTCCGCCGCCGTGAGCAGCCATACCGCCGTAAGTGTCAACAATGATTTTGCGTCCAGTCAAACCTGTATCTCCGATAGGTCCGCCTACCAAGAATTTGCCTGTCGGATTGATATAGATTTTTGTGTTTTTATCTATCCATTTGCCAAGCACGGGTTTTATGACTTTATCAAAAATCTCTTTTTTGGATTTTTCAGTAATTTTTTTGCCGCTCTTATCCAAAATCTCTTCAGTATGCTGAGTGGAGATTACCACAGCGTCAACTCTTTTTGGTTTCCAATTGACATATTCAACAGTCACTTGGCTTTTGCCGTCGGGTCCCAAATACTTTAATATGTTCTTCTTGCGGACTTCCGTAAGCCTCAATGCGAGTTTATGAGCGAGGATTATCGGCAAAGGCATAAGTTCGGGAGTTTCTTTGCAAGCATAACCTATCATCAAACCTTGGTCGCCGGCTCCGCCGACATCTACGCCTTGGGCGATGTCTGGAGATTGACTGTTGATTGTGTCCATAATCGCGCAAGTATTATAATCAAAACCAAAAGACGGTCTGTCATAACCGATTTTTTTGATAGCTTCTTTGATTACATCTCTTGCATTGAGTTTTGCCGTCGTGGTGATTTCACCGCCGACTATAAGTAAGCCTTTAGAAATAAAGGTTTCGCAAGCGACTCTTGCTTTTGCATCTTGTTTTAAGATTGCGTCCAAAATGGAATCGGAAACCATATCGCAAACTTTGTCAGGATGTCCTTCTGTTACAGACTCCGATGTGAAAAAATACCCCTTCGCGCTTCCTTCTGTTTTGTTCATTTTACTACTCCTTTATATAGGGACCGGGTTTCCTTAAAACCCACGCCCTTGTATTTGAGCCATAGGCTCATTTGATGTGTTTCTGATGCGACGGATTATATCATATTCCCCGTCTTATTGAAATTTAAAAAATTCTATCGTCTTTTTTATGCCGTCTTCAATGCTTATAGTTGGTTTCCAGCCTAAGACTTTTTGGGCTTTTTTGATGTTTAAGAAACTTCTAAACAGTTCGCCTGCTCTTTTGGGCAATATATTGGGCTTTTTTAAATATCTTGCGGGTTTAGACATTATTCTAATCAAATCATTTACAGAAACTAATCTTGTTGTGCCGATATTGACGATTTCATTATCGCCTTTTTTTAAGGATTTTAGATTTGCCGCCGCGACATCGCCTACAAAAACATAATCTCTGGTTTGTTTGCCGTCTCCAAAAACTTTTATATCGCCGTTTGAAAGCATAGCGTTTGAGAAAATCGCCACAACGCCCGCTTCGCCGTGCGGGTCTTGGCGGGGACCATAGACATTTGCATATCTCAAAATTGTGTATTTTAAACCATATATGGCATTAAAAAATTTAATATAGTTTTCAACTGAATGTTTGGCTATGCCGTAAGGAGACAGCGGATTTGGAAAAGCCTTTTCATCGGGGGCGATTTTGCCGCATTCGCCGTAAATTGTTCCGCCTGAAGATGCGAAAATCACTTTTTTTGCCTTGTATTCTACGCAAGCGCTTAAAACATTGATAGAGCCTAAGATATTTATTTGAGCGTCATAGACAGGGTCGGCGACAGATTTTCTAACATCTATTTGCGCCGCATTGTGAATAATGATTTCGGGCTTTTCTTTTTTAAAAACTTCAAAGACGCGCTTTTTATCTTTGATGTCGCCCTTATAGAATTTCGCTTTGGCATTGATGTTTTCTTTTTTGCCCGAAGAGAGATTGTCAAAAATGACAACTTTATTACCCTCTTTAATTAAAAGGTCTGCTATATTAGACCCGATAAAACCCGCTCCGCCTGTGATTAAAACTTTCATTTGAAACCCCCTATTGTATGGATTCTGCGACTTCGCGCAGAATGACAGGATTACTTCCCTGTGTTTTTTATTAGATAATCTGCAATGGCGGTTTGGGATAAGAAATGTTTTAGCAATCTGTTGTGCCCTTGCGTCTTATCAGATTCTACGGCTTTTCGTTTATTGTTTTTATCCCATACATAATATGACGCGCTTTTATCTTTGAAATTGTAAAGGAGAGCGTAATTTTTGTCCATAATAGCGCCGCTGTCATGAAAGGCTATATTTTTTTCAGCTTTCTTTGACAATAAATTCTGCCCCATAGCAAAAACCTGAGTATTAGAAAGCGACAAATTATAAAGCGTAGGCAAAATATCTATATGAGAACCAAAAACGGCATCGTTTATATTTTGCGGTCTTAGTTTTGGAGGTATATACAAATAAAGAGGCACGGACAATCTATCAAGAATGTCTTGAGCCGAATACCCAAAAAGACCCCAAAAGTTATGGTCGCCTGTCACAGCTATTATGGTATTATCGCCATATTTGGAATTCTTCACTTTCGTAATAAATCTGCCCAACATCTCGCAAGCATATTGATATGTTTCAAATCTTTTTGCCGCCATTTCTTCATCAATAATTTTTTGAGCTAAATCTTTGGGAGGAGTTAAAGACATAGGCTTATAATCTTTTGGCAGAGAAAAAGGCGGATGATTCGTCATAGTCATAACATAGATAAATTTTCTTTTATCGTCTTTAACAAATTCGTCAAAAATAAAATCAAATAGATAACCGTCAAATATGCCCCACTGATTTCTCGGAGCATCTTTGGGCATAGTTCCCTCGCCTAAAATTTTGTTGAAACCAGCAATGCTCATAAGAGAGTCAAGACCGCGCCAGCCGGAATTTCCGCCATAGAAAAATAAAGTCTCATAATTTTTTGCCTTATAAGGCAGAGCGCCCCAAAAATCATAGGTATTGTATAGATATTTTGATTGAGCTAAATAAGGAGCGTCGGGTCTTCTTGCGACATTGGCGATTGCCGTCTCTAAACTGCCTATTGTCACATGATGGGCTGATAAGAAATTCATAAATAGAAAATCCTCGTCAAAATGTTTTTTTAATTCGCCCAAGATATTAAATTCTGTAGAATTGTATTTTATTAAGTCTGCGCCGAAACTTTCCATCACTATGAAAATAACATTGGGTTTATCGTCTTCAATTATCTTATTATAAGGAAGAGCAATTCTCAAACTGTCTTCCGGATGAACTTGCGGGATTTCCGATATATCAATATCTAAATAATCAGCAAAAGCTTGTCTGATATTATCTTTATAGCCCGCCGCCTCAATATAATCTATTTTACTGCCCTGCCCGCGCACAACAATAGCGTCTTCAAAAACATAAAAAGCATTTATAGCAACTGTATTGATAAAAGGATTAGCGGATATTTCCGCATTGGGCAAACCCAAGGGGAACATAGTAAAAGTGCCGCGAATGATTATGAAATTTAGAAGACCTAATGTAAGAAAAAGAACTGCTTTTTTAATTGCGCTCTGCGATGCGCCCTCGCCTTGCGCGCCATTATTGCCCAAGGATTTTGCTTCGTCATTGCGGGCTTGACCCGCAATCTCCGCAGTTGTCCGTCCGCATTGCGTTGTAGGAGATTGCGGGTCAAGCCCGCAATGACGGCTTAGAGAGAATCTTGCAATCAAATAAGGGACAATGAAACAAATTGCAAACTTCAAACCCACAATAAAAAAATTATAATTTTCATGAAAAGTTGACAAAAGAGCCTTAGTGTCATCGTCAACAATGCCAAAAGCCAAAATATTGAGATGGCTTTGAAAATAGGAATAAAACTCAAAATCTATATATAGAAAAACAAAAACAAAACCCATAATAATTGTGTAATAAAGCCTTGCCGCCTTAAAGAATTTATCAAAATATTCTTTTCTCCCAATAAACATCAAAACACAAAAACTCAAATTAACAAGGACATTGACATATCCCAACACAGCCGCATCATATCTGACGCCCATATAAAAAGCTTCAGCAATATCCGCCCCAAAGCCGCTAAAATCCATCCCCTGCCCATAATACAAAAAGAAAACAAGGCGAAATCCCGACATCGCCGCCAAGAATATAATATTTAATAAAATAATTTTGCTTAAAATTTTCCTAAAAAATCTCATGCCAATCTCCTGTTTTTATGCAGACACATTGCTCTGCCCCTACGCCTTCATCCATCATCATTTATACCATTTATTTTTTTTGAAAATGCCTGTGATTGATTTGTCTAAGGATAATAGATTTTCTTGCATTGCCTTAAACTGTTCATCGCCAACATTTAGAGAAGATTCTATAACGGTCTCTCTATTATGCCTGATATACTCATTATTTTCTATTAGAATTATATTCGCGCCATCGTTTAATAGAGCGAAATGTTTTGAGTTTGCGTCTAAGGCATTGACGCCTACGGCGGAAAAATCTCCGTCAAAATTCATAATGTGATAAATTGTCGCCATCAAATCGCTTTGAGATACCGTCCATTTAATGTTTTTGGCGGGAAAAATTTTTGGGGCATAAATTATAAAAGGAATGCGGAACCGTTCTAAAACGCCGTTTAAACTGCGGGTGTATCCTTGCGTATGGTCTGCCATAAAGATAAAAATCGTATCGTCAAAATAACCTTCTTTTTTTGCAATATCTATAAAATTTCCTATGGCTTTGTCAGTATAGTATAGAGTATTGAGATATTTATTTTCTGTAGAATCGGGCGGGTATTTTTCAAACTCTTTTGTTGTGGAAAAGAAAGGAGCATGAGTAGTTCCTGTAAAAAGATACATAAAAAACGGCTGGAATTTCTTATGAGCAGCGGCGGCTTTTGCGGCGGCAAAATCAAGCATTTCAAAATCGTATCCCGTTGGAATATCGTTTTCGTATTTTCTTTTGAGCGGTATGTCTTCAAGACCATAACTCTCTTTAAATTTCAACATATTTTTTGCCAAATCCGCCATCTGCAT
>JAISKX010000098.1 GCA_031260765.1 Endomicrobium sp.
GCAGACAGTCGTCATTGCGGGCATGCCCCGCAATCTCTGACAAAATGTTATAATTCGCATTCTTGGAGAGGTGGCCGAGCGGTTGAAGGCGTTAGTCTCGAAAACTAATATACGGGAAACCGTATCGCGGGTTCAAATCCCGCCCTCTCCGCATTTTCTTCGGCTTTTGAGTTTATCCTGCGTTGCTTGCTCAGTCGGATATGCCGCTCCGTTTCACTCCGCTTCAAGATATACGCTCCTTCGCAAGCGCCTTGTCTAAACTCAAAATCCTGTGAAAATGGAGTCTTTGACTTTTGATGATTTTTTTACTTTTGCTGCCGCTTAGATATATAGTCCGCTTCACTCTATTCCCAACCATATCCTTCTTGCAAAGATAAAAAATCTACTCAAAATCCTATGTGAATGACATTATTTGGGCTGCCTTGCTTTAATATATCGCTTTATATAAAATAGCTCCGCAATCTTAAAAATAATCACAAAAAATCAATCAAAAAACTTCATTTATCCCCCGATAGCAGTCCATCGGGGGATTATAAAATTTGCTTGAAAAATCAATAAGGATTTAAAAATGGCTGATAGTCATAAACTTAGAAAAGGGTATAAAAAGGCTCGCCTTGAACTCTCAAATGGTATGGTTTTTGAGGGTAGGGCTATCGGCTCTCAAAATTGCGTAAGCGGCGAGATGGTTTTTAACACAGGTATGCTCGGATATAGCGAAGCAATGACAGACCCCTCTTATTTGGGACAAATTCTCGTTTTTTCTTTCTGTTTAATAGGCAATTACGGCGTTCCCGCAATAAAAAACAATGATATTTTCTCTTCCATAGGGCATGAAAGCCAATCAATAAAAACACAAGGCATAATAGTTTCGGATATTTTTGACGGATGTTATCATCATGACGGCGGGCAGTCCCTTGAACAATGGATGATAGAGCAAAATGTCCCCGGCATTGCGGGCATTGACACAAGATATTTAGTGCAAGTGATAAGGGAAAGCGGCAATCTTTTCGGCAAAATCATACCTGAAGGCGCTAAAAAAGAAAAGTTAAATCGCTTTGAATTTTCAACTAAATTTAAAGATAATGAATTTATTGACCCATCAAAATACAATCTTATGTCATCAGTCTCCACAAAGGAGTTTCAATATTTCGGCAATGGAGAAAAAAAAGTAGCCTTGATAGACTGCGGGGCTAAATGGAATATCATAAGAATGCTTGTCCAAAAGGGCTGTCAAGTTATTTTGACTCCTTGGGATGCCGATTTTTCTAAGGTAGATTGCGATGGCTGGCTTATTTCAAACGGTCCCGGCGACCCTGCAAATACGGGAGATTTGGTAGCCCGCATTAAAAAAGGCGTTTTAGGGTCAGGCAAGCCTGTTTTGGGTATATGTTTGGGGCATCAATTATTAGCATTAGCAAGCGGCGCAAAAACAAAAAGATTAAATCACGGACACAGAAGCCACAATCAGCCCGTATTTTCTCTCCCAGAAAAAGCCGCCTTTATGTCCAGCCAAAATCACAGATATGCGGTTGAGAAAAAAACAATACAGCCCGGCTGGAGATTATGGTTTGTCAATGCAAATGACGATTCGGTAGAAGGTTTAATCCACAAAACAAAACCATATATGTCAGTCCAATTCCACCCCGAAGCCTCAAGCGGACCCAACGACACAGGCTGGATAATGGATAAGTTTATCGCTCAACTATAAGTATAAAAGAGGAAATATGCCTTTATTAGATTTTTTAATGCCTAAACGGGGGAAAAAACAAAAAGTTATTCTTTTGGGGTCGGGAGCGCTGTCTATCGGGCAGGCGGGGGAATTTGATTATTCCGGCTCGCAGGCTGTTAAAGCGCTTGAAGAAGAAGGGCTTGAAGTTATTATCATCAATCCAAATATCGCTTCTGTTCAAACTAATAGAGGACAAAATAAAAAAGTTTATCTCTATCCTATCACTCCTTTTTGGGTGGAAAAAATTATCAAAATAGAAAAACCCGCCGCAATTATTTCAAGTTTTGGAGGACAGACTTCTCTCAATTGCGTGATTGCTTTGGAAAAAAGCGGAGTTTTGCAAAAATACGGAGTCCGCGTTTTGGGAACTTCCGTCGCCGCTCTTGAAATGTCTGAAAATAGAGAAATGTTTGCAGATAAAATGGAGGAAATACAAGTCCCTATCGCTCCAAGTTATGCCGTTGAAACTGTTGAAGACGCTCTTAAAATGGCTGACAAAATCGGTTATCCCGTCATCACCCGTTCTGCTTTTGCTTTGGGCGGGCTTGGCAGCGGGCTTGCAAAGACGGCTGAGGAGTTGAGAGAATTGACACAATCTGCTCTTATGAGCAGTCCTCAGGTTTTAATTGAAAGGTCTCTGCACGGGTGGAAAGAAATTGAATATGAAGTTATGCGCGATAAAACAGGCAATACAATAACAATTTGTAATATGGAAAATTTTGACCCTATGGGCATACATACCGGCGATTCTATCGTTATCGCTCCCTGCCAAACAATCAACAATATAGAAAACAATATGATGAGAGATACCGCTATTAAAATCGCTCAAAACATCGGCGTAGTGGGCGAATGCAATGTTCAGTTTGCTTTAAATCCCAATGAATATGGTTTTTATGTAATAGAAATAAATGCGCGGCTTTCGCGCTCGTCGGCTTTGGCAAGCAAGGCTACGGGATATCCGATTGCTTATATAGCGGCAAAAATCGTTATGGGTTTTGATTTGCTTGAACTCAAAAATCCCGTCACAGGCACAACTTCCGCATTTTACGAGCCTTCTCTTGATTATGTCACTTTAAAAATTCCTCGTTGGGATTTGAGCAAATTCAGCGGCGTTTCAAAAAATCTCGGCACTCAGATGAAAAGCGTCGGCGAAGTGATGGCTATAAGCAGAAATTTTTGCAGCGCATTGCAAAAAGCGCTCAGAATGGTAAATGAAAATGAAGACGGTCTTACTGCTCCTGTCTTTAAAAATACCAAAGATTTGGATTTAATCAAAGAATTGTCAACGCCTACAAATTTGAGAATTTTTGCCGTATATGAATGTTTTAAAAGAGGAATGACTATTGAAGAAGTGCATAATCAAACGAAAATAGATTTTTGGTTCTTATCTCATGTGAGAGATTTGGCAAAAACCGAAATTGAATTGACTGAGTTTTTTAAAGTGTGCGGCAAAAAAGAAAATATCACAAAGCAGGTTATATACGATGAATTTAAAAAACTTTCAAAAGATTATTTACATTATTTAAAATCAAGAAGTTTTTCCGATTTTCAACTTGTCAAAATTTTCATCTCGGCTATTTCTGACGGACAAATAAAAATATCTGCAAGCCAAACAAGAACTTTGTCTCTTGCCATAAGAAAGTTGAGGAAGGAATTAAAAATCGTTCCCGTAGTAAAAAGAATAGACACAACTTCCTCAGAATATCCGACAAAATCAAATTATCTATATCTTTCTTATGAGGGCATTCACAATGATGTAATACCTAAGAAAAACAATAACAGCATAATCACGCTCGGCAGCGGCAGTTACCGCATAGGCAGCAGCATAGAATTTGATTGGTGT
>JAISKX010000108.1 GCA_031260765.1 Endomicrobium sp.
TTTTGCATAATGGGCTGTCTTCTAAACATCAAGTTTCTTATTTAAAATGGTATTGTTACTTCAAAAATACCCAAAATTAGCAACTATTTTTGAGTATTATGCCCAGAATGACAACTAAAAACGAATGGAGAATTGTATGGGAATACTTGGCAGGATTTTTGGGAAAGAAAAAGAAGTTAAAAATCCTATTGTTTATGATGAGCCTGACACTTTTCCGATTGAGCATGAACTTCATATCGCTCAGCAATATGTTTTTGCTATGGGCGGGAAAGAAAATATTATCAGCGCAAATCTTAGCGATACGAGAATTATTTTTGAAGTTGTAGATGACAAAAAAATAGACGAGATAAGAACAAGAAGACTTGGAGCAAAAGGTTTAATCAAAAAACCCGACGGCAAATTGCACTTGCTCATCGGACAAGAAGCGCAATTGCTTGAATCTCAAATCAAAGAATTTTTAAGGAGTCAAAATGTTTCAATATGATAATGGCATTAAAGTTTTGTTTATTCACAATGATAATAGCGAGATTGTTTCCGTCAAAGTTTTTACACGGGTCGGCGCTATTGACGAAAAACCGCATCAGGCGGGGCTGTCGCATTTTATTGAGCATTTGATGTTTAAAGGCAGCAAAAATTTTACAGGCGATAGTTTTAGCAGAAATGTGGAAAATATGGGCGGATATATAAATGCGGAAACTTCAAAAGATTATACAGCCTATTATGTAAATATTCATAAAGACGGCGCAAAAGAAACAATCAAAATGCTTGCAGACACAGTGTCTAATCCGCTTTTTTGCGCGCCTGATATTGATAGAGAAAGAAAAGTCGTGATAGAAGAAATACAAAGACATTTGGACAATCCTTTTTCTACGCTGGGAGATATGTTTTTTGAAAATATATATAAAGAAAGCGCGATGAAAAACAGCATAATCGGACGGCAAGAAGTTATAGCGGGCGTTTCAAGAGATGAAATTTACGATTATTATCAAACGCATTATGCGGCGGGCAAAATGCTTGTAGTGGTGTGCGGAAATTTTGACGAGGCTCAAATAAAACCTATTATTGACGAGACTTTCGGCAAATTTGAAAAAAGAAATGTCCCCCAAGAGCCGCCTCTTAAAGAAAGCCTGCATAAAGGCGCAGACTTAATAAAAAATGCAAAGGTTGAAACGGGATATATGATAAGCGGTTTTATAGGACCCGACAGCCTCTCAGAAGATTTTTATGCCGCAGACTTATCGGCAGATATTCTTGCCGGCGGAAAATCGTCAAGACTGTATAGAGTTTTGAAAGAAGATAAAAAACTTATTTATGAAATTGACAGCGCTTTTTATGCAATGAAAGGAAACGGGCTTTTTTATATAGACACAGTTTTTGACGAAAAAAATATTTCAAAAATTAAAGAAGAAATGCAAAATCAAATTGCGGACATAATAAATAAAGGCGTGTCTGATGAAGAATTAAACAGAGCAAAAATCTCTCTTAAAACTTCTTGGAACTTTTCCGCTGAAATCCCGTCTAAAACAGCGTCTATGTTTGGGTATTGGACTCTTATGGAAAGGAAAGATTTAATAGACAATTATCTGTCCAAAATTGAAAGCGCAAACAAACAAAATATAAAAGATTTTTTTGCTAAATACAGCGCAAAAGATTTAATTTCAAACATCGCCCTTGTCCCTCAAAAACAATAAAAGGAAAATTACAATGCAAACATTTAATTTAAAAAACAATGTCAAAGTTCTATTTGAAAAAACAGGCGGAGCAAAAGTTTTTTCTCTAAAAGTTTTCTCGCCGATATCCGCCATAAGCGAAGACTTATCCAAAGCGGGCGTTTCCGCTCTCACTAATAATCTTATGCAAAAAGCGACGGCAAAACGCTCTAAAGAAATCCTTGCGAAAGATATAGACGATATAGGCGCTTCATTATCGTCTTTGCAGGATTATGATTTTTCTTGTTTGAGCATAGACTGTCTCTCGGAATTTTTCAATAAAGCAGCTGAGATTTTGGCAGACATAGTCATAAATCCGTCTTTTAGCGCAGAAGAACTTGTTTTTGAAAAAGAAATGCTTAAAGCCTTTTTCAAGTCAAATCAAGACGATATAAAATCCGTTGCGACTGAGCATTTTGTAAAAAACTTTTACAATGGCAGTCCATATCAATATCATTATTGCGGCTCGCCTGATACGATAGACAATATAAATTTAGACGATATAAAGGCTTTGCATAAATTCGCTTATAATGCGTCCAATATTTTAATTTCCATAGCGGGAAATATTGATTTTGAAATCGTCAAAGATATTTTAGAGCGTAATTTCGGCTCAATTAAAGAAGGGCAAAAGTTTAAAGAGCCTCAATTTACTCTCAAATCCCCAACAAAAGAAAAAGAAATTATAGACAGCAAATTCAATCAGGCTTTTATTTTGACGGGTTTTCCAGTTTCGTCCATAAGGGATAAAAATTTTGCGGCAATCAATGTTCTCTCAAACATACTCGGCGGCAGAATGACGAGCCGATTATTTATTGAACTCAGAGAAAAGTTAGGTCTTGCCTATGAAGTAGGCTCGTCATACAATGGCAAACTCATCGCGAGCCATTTTTCCATATACATTGGTTTAGACAAAAAAAATATAGATTTAACTTTAAAAAGAATAGAC
The DNA here is from genome assembly GCA_031260765.1 of Endomicrobium sp. Taxonomy (GTDB): domain Bacteria; phylum Elusimicrobiota; class Endomicrobiia; order Endomicrobiales; family Endomicrobiaceae; genus Parendomicrobium. The sequence continues at coordinate 2,656 of JAISKX010000108.1, forward strand.
GAAATCCTAAAAGATTTTTGCGCCAAAGGCGTTGACGAAGAAGAACTAAAAAATGTCAAAACATACATAAAAGGCATTTACGCCATATCAAGACTAACCACAAGCGCCAAGTCCCGCTTCTACGGCTTAAAAGAACTTTTATGGGGCGATTATACCTATGACGAACGCTACTTAGACGAAGTAGAATCCGTAACAGCCCAAACTATTCACGAAATTTCCAACAAAATTTTCAAACAAAATCCTTTCACAGTTGTATTAAAAGGCAATGGCAAATAACTCATAGTCTTATGTAGATTCACTTCGCAAATAAAACATGCTTGTTTGTCTTTTTACCGCCTATTTGATATTATCCCATCAAGCAGACAAAATACAAGATTGATTTTAAGCAAATAAATAATTCAATCTTTGTGAAACACAAATAAGGATACAATTTGTAGGGGCAAATAATTATTTGCCTTAATTATAGACAGAAGTGAAACGCAAGTAGTAATTAGAATAAATTAAGATAATACAAGGAGAGCATAAACAAGTAGAAAGACAATTTAATAAATTTTGGAACCATACCTTCGGGGTATGGAGTATTTTTAAAGAGGAAACTCTTTAGAATTCTGGTCAATCCAAAATAATCGCTTGTTTTTTCCATTCTTTGAAAGTATGGGAAAAGCGGCGATTATTATGAGACTTTGACCAGACTCATAGTAATCGCCGCTTTTTTTTATTTATAGCGGCAATACTTGAATCCAAAAAGTATAGCTGCTTTTTTATGCCTTGAAAATTCAATTGTAGAGGCACTATATATGCGTCTTCCGCAAAAATGCAGAATGAAAAATAAGAAGTAGGGACGAATAATCATTTGCCCAATGTTGCATTAGGTGAGGATATTCGGCAATGCTAAAAGTGTTGAATCTTTTAAATTGAATTGAAATCAAAAATGATTACAGTAGTATAAGAGGGGTTAAAGTTGGCGGTTAAATAAAACATAAGGAGGTAGAAAGTCAAAAAGATATTAAAAGGGTTAGATATTGCCGAGTTTAATAATCTGAAATCAGAATAAAAAATATCAAAATAAAAACAAAAAGGAGATTGTCTATGTTTAAAGCAAAAAAATTAGTCGCACTTATTGGCTTTTTGATTACATCTGTATCAAGCATTATTTTCATACAAGCCATGGATTCAAGCAACACATCAATAGGAGGAATAGTTCTATTATCTATAGTTGCAGGAATTATTATTACTA
>JAISKX010000043.1 GCA_031260765.1 Endomicrobium sp.
CCTTTTTATTTTTTTCTGTTAAAACAAACTTTATATTTATTTACCAGCTTTTATTATTTTTGTTCCTGAAACTTCTTTCTTTTTCTTTTTTACGACAATTGGAACTTCGTCGGTTACAACCACTGTCAAATGAGCCATTCTTTTCTTAATCGGCATTCCTCGTCCTTGGGGTCCCGGTCTCATCCTTTTAAGGGTAGTTCCTGAACCGACCCACGCCTCTTTGACAGTATAAGAAGATATATCTTTGAGCGAGCCTGAATTAGCTACTGCGCTCTTTAAAACTTTATCTATCACTGTCGCTGCCGATTTTGGTAAAAAAGCAAGAATTTCCGCCGCTTTGATTACGCTCTTGCCTCTTATAAGAGACAAAACCTGATTTACCTTTCTTGGAGTATATCTAACAAATTTTGCTGTTGCCGTTGCTTGCATATTCTATATCATCCTTTTAATTATTATGTGAGAGCCGTTTCCTGTTTTGTCATCCCGCCATGTCCTTTAAATACTCTTGTGGGAGCGAACTCTCCAAGCTTATGCCCTACCATTTGCTCGGATATAAATATAGGCATAAATTTCTTCCCATTATGTATAGCCAATGTATGTCCTACAAATTCCGGAATAATCACGCTGGCTCTCGCCCAAGTTTTAATAAGTTTTTTTTCGTTTTTATCATTTAACTTTTGCAATTTCAACAAAAGTTTTGGATCTACATAGGGTCCTTTTTTAGTTGAACGACTCATAATTACCTCTTCTTATTTTTATTACGATGACTTACTATGACCCAATCCCAAATCTTCTTAGGTCTGGTTTTAAACCCTTTTGACGGCTGATTCCATGGACTGCGCGGCTGATTACCGCCTTTAGAACGACCTCTGCCGCCTCCGTGAGGATGGTCAACTGAATTCATAGCCGTTCCACGAACATGAGATTTTTTCCCAAGATGGCGATTCCTGCCGGCAGAACCTATTATAATATTCTCATGGTCAACATTCCCTACTTGACCAACTGTAGCATAACAATTTATTAAAAGTAATCTTATTTCGCCAGAAGGCATTCTTATATGAGCATATTCGCCTTCTTTTGCAAGCAATTGAGCTGATGCTCCTGCAGAGCGGACAAGTTGTCCGCCTTTACCTGGGATAAGTTCAATATTGTGTATAAAAGTTCCTACAGGCATATTCGCAAGAGGGAGAGCATTGCCCGACTTTATTTCAGCCTCAGGACCTGACATAAGCAAATCGCCGACTTTTACTCCTACAGGCTGAAGAATATATCTTTTTTCCCCATCTTGATACTTTAAAAGAGCTATTCTGCTTGAACGATTAGGGTCATATTCAATAGTCTCAACTTGAGCTTGAACATTGATTTTATTTCTTTTAAAGTCAATTTTTCTATAAAATCTTTTATGTCCGCCGCCCCGAAAACGCACCATCACTTGACCAGTATTATTCCTGCCGCCTTTCTTCTTAATTATAGATATCAGAGATTTTTCTGGGGTAGTTTTAGTAATATCTGAAAAATCAGAAACAGACATCATTCTTCTTGATTGCGTATATGGTTTAAATACCTTGATTGCCATTATTATTCCCTATTATCAACACAAAATATGTTTGCTAAATAAATAACTTTTAAACTTCCTCGACCATTTGAATTTCTTGTCCTTTCTGAAGTTTTACAATAGCTTTTTTCCAATCGTTCCTATAACCGGCATGCGCTCCCATTTTTTTCAATTTACCTTTATAATTTGCCGTATGAACGCTTTCTACTTTTACATTAAATAACGCTTCTATAGCTTGCTTGATTTGAAATTTATTAGCATCCCTATCAACAGCAAATGTATATTTATTGCTATTCTCTTTTTGAAGCGACGCTTTTTCCGTCACTATAGGTTTTTTGATTATATTTCTAATATCCATTTTTTCCTTTATTGCCCGATACTTTCAATAGCATCCGGAGTGGTTACAAGTTTGTCAGCCCAAAGAATCTGATAAGCGCTTATATTTTTAATATTCTCTACAATAACATTTCCCAAATTTTTTGCCGCAAGCTGAAAGGTTTTATCTGGGGCAATAGCAAAAACTACCTTTTTATCATTGAGTTTCAAGTTTTTAATAATATCTGCGACTTTTTTTGTTTTAAGAGCATCTATTTTTACAGAATCAACAACCACTATATTTCCATTTTGCAATTGAGAAGAAAATGCCATATGAACGGCAAGCCTCTTCTTTTGTTTTGACATTTTAGTATAGTAATCTCTCGGTTTTGGTCCAAAAATTACACCGCCCTTTCTCCATAGCGGAGAATTTCTCTGCCCTGCACGCGCATTCCCAGTCCCTTTCTGTTTCCAAGGCTTTGCGCCAGAAAAAGAAATTTCACCCCTTGATTTAGTTTTATGCGTCCCTGATCTTTGATTATTTAAATATGCCGTCGTTATTTCATGCAGAAGAACAGGCGATACTTTCGTATCAAAAAAGGAAGGAAGATTTATTTTGCTGGTTTCCGTCCCGCTATTACTATAGACTATAGTCTCCATTGTTATATTTTCTCTCTCTCAATTATTATTTTTTCTTACTCTTCGTTTTGACTTCTTGTATTATCGGAATTTTCTTTAAAGTATTGTTAATTAAAAGCGTTCCGCTATTTACCGATGGAACAGCGCCCCTTATCAACATTATGTTATTTTCGGGGTTAATATTTACCACAAGCAATTTTTGGATTGTAACATATTTCACCCCTAAATGTCCAGCCATACGCATACCTTTAAGAACTTTCTGAGGACCCTGTCCACCGCTTGAACCTCTTGCGCGGGTTCTATCAGATTGCCCGTGCGTGGTAGGCTGCATACCAAAATGATGTCTCTTGATAACTCCGGCAAATCCTTTTCCTTTTGTTATAGCGGACACATCAACATAATCGCCTGACTTAAAAATGTCCGCTTTTATTTCCTGCCCTATAGAAAAAGAGGAGATATCGTCAACTCTAAATTCTCTCAATATTTGTTTGGGGGAGATATTGTTTTTCTTAAAAATTCCTAATTGAGCTTTATTTAGCTTTTTCTCGTCAACATTTTGAAAACTGAGTTGAAGAGCATTATATCCATCTTTTTCTTTTGTCTTAATGTCGGTAATAATACAAGGTCCAGCCTCTACAACTGTGACTGGGATAAGATTACCTTTGTCGTCAAAAACCTGCGTCATACCTATTTTCTTTGCAATAATTGATTTAAACATAATATCTCTCTTGATTCAAAATTTTAACTACATCTTTATTTCTATATCTACGCCTGCCGGCAATTCAAGACTCATAAGCCCTTCAACTGTTTTAGAAGAAGGTTCGCGAATATCAACCAATCTCTTATGAATTCTCATTTCAAACTGTTCGCGCGATTTCTTATCAGTATGGACAGATCTATTAACCGTATATTTTTTGATATTTGTGGGGAGCAAAACCGGTCCTGTGATAGCCGCGCCTGTGCGTCTTGCGGTTTCAACTATTTTTGCAAGAGAATCGTCTAACATTTTATGGTCATACGCGCGCAATTTGATTCTTAATCTTTGAGCAGTGGTTGTTGTTTTTTCATTTGCCATGTTTTTCCCCATTATTCAACGATTTCAGTTACTACGCCTGAACCGACCGTTCTTCCGCCTTCTCTTATCGCAAATCTTAACTGCTTCTCCATCGCTACCGGCATTATTAAATCTATATCCATTGTCACAT
>JAISKX010000173.1 GCA_031260765.1 Endomicrobium sp.
GCTTGGGCTTAAAGGGTCAAAACCGTAATCTTTTCTGAGATTATTGGCGGCGGTGGTTAAATCATTTATGGAATTGACGAGAGTTCCGTCTAAATCAAAAACTAAAAAATTGTATTGCATTAAAACGACCTCTTTGACTAAACGACGCTTTATAGATTCTGCGACTTCGCGCAGAATGACAGACTTCACAAGCGCTGAATGACAGACTCTGTTAGCGCTGAATGACGGACATTCTCTCCGAACGGACAAGGACACGGCAACGGCTTAAGCCACCCTCACCCTGCCCTCTCCCCTCAAGGGAGAGGGAATTAACGACCCCAGATTATGCGGTTGGGGATGTATTGGATTTCGCCGGCGTATTTGGGGAGTATTCTTATCACATAGGCGCAATGTCCTACTTGCTTTAAGTCGGCTTCGCATTCATACATTAAATCATCGCCTTCTTGTCCTATACATTTCATCTCTTTGATAATAGGTCCGCTGAGAACTCTTTCTGTGTTCACTCTTCCGCTAAATACTTGAACGCTGATGTTTTCGGGCAGAACGCCGCCCAAATATATTCTTGCCTTTATGACGGCTTTGTATCCAACAGCCATCTCATGAAGCATATTGTCGTCTGAGGAAACTATTTTTATGGAATTCCAATTATTGTCAATGTTTTGTATCCACGCGGTTTTCTCTCTTGTAAGCTCAAAATCATTCTCTATCATTTTATTGTAATCAAGAGAGGCGGGTATATAAAATTTCTTCATATACTCTTCAAGCATTCTATTTGTATTGAAAACCGGTCCCAAAGACTGCATAGACGCTTTCATTTTTCTTATCCAGCCTCTCGGCAAACCGTCGCCGCTTCTTTCAAAATAGAGAGGGACGATTTCTCTTTCTATGGTTTCATAGATTGAACGGCTATCTATATCGTCTTGATACTCGGCATCGGAGGAATGGTCGTCTATAGAGCCGATTATCCAGCCATTGTCGCCATTATAGCCTTCGCACCACCAGCCGTCTAATATGCTCAAATTCAAAACTCCATTGACCGCCGCTTTCATTCCGCTTGTGCCTGAGGCTTCCTGCGGTCTTAAAGGATTGTTCATCCAAATATCTACGCCTTGCACCAAATAGTGGGCGACATTCATATCATAATCCTCTAAGAAAATTATTTTATTTCTCAATTCCTCGTCATTAGCCAAGTTGACGATATCTTGAATTATTTTTTTGCCGTGAGCGTCTTGAGGATGAGCTTTGCCCGCTATAATCATTTGAACAGGACGCGACTTGTCCAATAAAATATTTTTAAATCTTTTCATATCTCTAAAAATTAGATTTCCGCGCTTATAAGTTGCAAATCTTCTCGCAAAACCTATAGTCAAAGCGTCGGGGTCTAAAATCTCGTCGGCATAAGCCAAGCCTCTCGGAGAAACGCCGCGCCTTCCAAGCTGCTGTTTAAGTCTTGACCTTGCAAAAGAAACAAGCCTTTCTTTTCTCCTCTCATGCGCTCTCCAAAGTTCTGTGTCGGGAATGGAAGATATTTTATCCCAAATGGTATGGTCGGCGGGCTCGTCTTTCCAATCGGAACCTAAATATCTGTCAAAAAGAGAAGCGTATTCATAGGAAAGCCAAGTATTTGTATGAATGCCGTTTGTGATATGAGTTATAGGAACTTCTTTTTTGGGAAGACCCGGATAGAGAGGAGACCACATATCTCTTGCAATAGTGGCGTGCAGTCTGCTGACTCCGTTTGCTTTGTTTGCAAATCTCAAAGCAAGTATAGTCATAGAGAAATTCTTTTGCTGCTCGCCCCATTTGAGAGGAAAAGCGCCCAATTGCAAAAGAGTATTTTTATCAATGCCTATCATCTTATATTTTGATTCTAAATATTGCGCCACAAGCTCGGAATCAAAAACTTCATTCCCAGCAGGAACGGGAGTGTGTGTTGTAAATACGCATCCGCTTCTGACCAATTGAAAAGCCTCTTGCACGGAAAGTTTTTTATCTTCTACAAAATGTCTAATTCTCTCATAAAGCAAGAAAGCGGAATGCCCTTCATTTATATGTATTACGGTTGTTTCTATATTTAAAGCTTTGAGCAGCCTCACGCCGCCTATACCGAGAATTATTTCCTGCCTTATTCTCATATCTCTATTGCCGCCATAGAGTTCTCCTGTGATTTGTCTGACGGATTGAGAATTCATATCAAAATCAGTGTCTAAAAGATAAAGAGGAATTCTGCCGACTTGCAATTTCCAAGCCCTTATATTGGCGGTTTGGTCATTTTGCAATTTTACACTTACTGTCAAGGTGCTCCCGTCGGCATTCTTAACGCGCTCCAAAGGAAGCCTCGTAAAATGATTTTCATTATATTCTTCTTGTTGAAAACCCTCTGAATTTAGATACTGTTTGAAATATCCAAATCTATACAAAAGACCCACTCCAACCAGAGGAAGACCCAAATCGCTTGCAGACTTTAAATGATCGCCTGACAAAACGCCGAGACCGCCCGAATATATGGGAATGCTCTCATGAATTGCAAATTCTGTAGAAAAATAGGCTATGGATATATTTTTGTAATCCGAGCATTCGTTTTGATGCCAAGTTTTCATATCCATATATCTTGAAAGCTCATCGTTGACTCTCTGCATGCTTGACACAAAACTATCGTCGCCTGCAAGTTTGTCAAAAGCTTCTTGACTAATCATGCCGAGCATAGCGGTAGGATTGTGATTTGATTCTTCCCACAAATCTCTGTTTATTCTGCGGAATAATTCCACAGCATTGCTATTCCAACACCACCACATATTTTTTGAAATTGTAAGCAAAGGCTCTAAAAGTTTGGGCGGATTTGGGACGGTCACGAATGATTTGAAATTCTCCAGAACAAAATTTTCTTGGTCTTCATTGAATAAGTCTCTTGACATGTTACATCTCCTTTTATTTTTTTATTATTGATTTATCGTCATTTCTTTTATTATTGCGGAAAATTCTTTTATGCTTTCTATTTTGTTAAAGGCGTCTCTGATTTTAGCGGCGTCGGGCAAATCCTTTATATAGTAACCAGCAGTCTTTCTCATCAAAGTCAAAGCCCTTTTCTCGCCGTAATAGCGCGCGGACTCTTCAAAATATCTTTTAAACCAATTGATTCTAATTGCAAGAGTAGGCAAAATTAAAGCGCGTCCGTTTTCAAAATATTCTTTTAAATCGTTGAAAATTGAGAAATTAGCTATCGCCCCTCTTCCTATCATAAGCCCTGAACAATTTTCAATATTAAGAAAACTTTCTGCGCTTTTTTCATCAACTATACCGCCGTTTGCAAATATTGGAATTTTGGCATTGCGGCAGCTATCGGAAAAACCTTTTAAATCAACTTCTCCATTATGCCCTTGCTCCGCATATCTTGCATGTATAGCAATCATTTTTATACCGCAATTTTGAGCTATTTCAACAATTTCAGGAGCGATATTTTGCCCCTTCGCAAGCCCTAATCTTATTTTAACTGTGACAGGAATATTAACGCTTTCAATTACAGCAGTCAAAATTCTTTCAATCAACTCTTTATTTGCTAAAAGTTTTGCGCCTGCGCCGGACTTTGCTATTTTTTTAACAGGACAGCCTAAATTTATATCAATAATATCGGCTCCCAAAGAACAAACAATTTTTGCAGCCTTGCTCATACTTTCAGCATCGGCGCCGAAAATCTGAGCGGCGAGCGGTCTTTCTGAATTTTTCATAGCAAGCAATCTTTTGCTTTTCTCATCAGCATAGGACAAAGCCTTAGCCGAAACCATCTCGGTATAAACAATCCCCGCTCCGCCTTCTTTTGCAAGAATTCTAAAAGGCTGGTCGCTAATTCCAGCCATAGGAGCAAGAATAAAATTATTTTCAATTTTCACAGAACCGATTTTTATTTTTTTAAGAACTTTTTGACTTATATTTCCCACTAATTTAAAACTCCGTTATTTTTTACCTTTTTTATTATTTTTAAAGAAATATCGGGCTATATATTTGACATTTTGAAGTCTTATGCCGTTTTGAGCCAATTCTTGGTCTATCTCTAAACTTCTTTGAGCGGACAATTCTCTGTCCGACGAGTCTGGATAAGAGGATTTTATACGGCTCATTATGATTATTTCAAGAGGATAGTTTTTGAAAAATGGAATATTCTTTTGTATGTTTTCTCTCGCTTTTTTGTCCAATAGCAATTGACGAGAAACAAAAACACCGAGACTTTCTTTGCGATTGGCATTATATGAGGCTACGACAGCAAAATACCAAGGAACTTCCAAATTAGCTGAATTTTCATCTTGTTCTTGAGAATTTGCATTATCAAACAATGCTTCTAAATATTCGGCATTATAATCCTCAGTTCTTACTGCATGTCTTTGCGATTCTATTGAAGCGGCTGCATCTTCTTCCGCTTGACGCCTTAATGCTTCATCAAATTTTTCTTTATCCTCTTTAATCTTTGCTTGTCTCTGCGCTTCTTGTTTGGCAAGCCTTTCCTGTTCAGCGTCCATCTCTGCTATCTTTTTGGCTTCTGCCGCCGCAAGTTTTTCTTGCTTTGCCTGCTCTTCCTTTATTTTCGCCTGCTTTTGCGCTTCTTTTGCGGCAAGTTTTTCCTGCTCTTCCTTC
>JAISKX010000174.1 GCA_031260765.1 Endomicrobium sp.
ATTGCGCCTATTGCTCCGCCTGAAGCAGCCTCTGGCGAAACATGCCCTATACAGGGGCCTCTTGTCCCGCCTGAAAATCTGCCATCTGTGATTAAAGCGACGCTGTCCGCAAGACCCATACCTTGTATTGCCGAAGTGGGATTTAACATCTCACGCATTCCGGGACCCCCTGCGGGTCCCTCATATCTGATTACCACAACAGAGCCGCTTGTGATTTTTTTGTCCAATATAGCCTGCATAGCGCTATCTTCGCTGTCAAAAACTTTTGCTTTGCCTGTAAAGACTTTCATCTTTTCGCTTACAGCGGCTTGTTTGACAACTGCGCCGTCGGGAGCGAGATTACCGCGCAAAATCGCTATGCCGCCTTCCGATTTATAAGGATTTTTAGGTCTGATAACGGCATCGTCTAAAATCTCTCCTTCTTTTGCTATATCAACTATATCTTTTCCATTTACTGTTTTTGATGAATTTAATTTGAGAACAGAAAGCACAGCCTGCATACCGCCGGCATTGTCCAAATCTTCCATATAATAGTCGCCCGCTGGCTCCAAACAGCATATTTGAGGAGTTTTGCGTGAGATTTCGTCAAAAAGGTCAAGAGGCAATTTTATCCCCGCCTCATGGGCTATGGCGGGAAGATGTAAAACTGTATTTGTAGAGCCGCCCAAAGCCATATCAGCTGTGATTGCATTTTTGAAAGCGCCCAAAGTCATAATATCGCGGGGCTTTACATTTTCTTTCACGAGTTCAACTATTCTGACGCCTGAATCATAGGCTATGCGTCTTTTGTTTGCGCTTACTGCAAGAGTCGTTGCGCAGCCTGTCAAAGACATTCCCAAAGTTTCAGTCAAACAAGCCATAGTATTTGCAGTATATAAACCCTGACAAGAACCTGCGCCCGGACAAGCCGCCATCTCAAGACCTGTCAATTGACATTGCGTTATTTTCCCCGCTTGAAATTGTCCAACAGCCTCAAAAGTATCGCGGACAAGGGAACGGCGTTTTTTCTCAAACATACCTGTCATTGAGGCTCCTGCCGTCACAACTATGGACGGAATATTTAAACGAGCCGCCGCCATAAGCATACCGGGAGTGATTTTATCGCAATTTGTCAAAAGAATAAGACCGTCAAGCATGTGGGCATTGGCGACGGTTTCTACCAAATCCGCTATTATTTCCCTTGAAGCAAGAGAATAGTGCATACCGCTATGCCCCATCGCTATACCGTCGCAAACGGCAGGCGCGCCGAAAACAAAAGGAACTCCTCCGCCTGCGGCTATGCCTCTTTCTATATATCTTTCCAAATCGCGCATAGAAATATGTCCCGGAACTAAATCGGTAAAAGACGACGCTATGCCGATAAAAGGCTTATGCAAATCTTGGGGAGTAATTCCCGTAGCATAAAGCAAACTTCTATTGGGCGCTCTTTGCGCCCCTTTCTTTATTTGGTCGCTTCTCATAATAATCTCCTTTTATATAAAAAGGTTGCGCGATGGGGTTGGGGGTATCGCGCAACCCGCCCTACTACGAGGGCAAAATTCTCTACCTAAATGGGTCTATCCCAAATAAAAGCGCTATTAACCAAAAAATTGGGAAAACAATAAACAAAGCTATCGCAGACAATGAGAAAAAACCCACTATAATCCAACCGAACATATCGCTTATTAAATCAACAATTTTCATTTTTATCACCTCTATAAAGATATATTTGCGGCGTCTTTAATATAATAAAAAAACCGCCTTTACTACAGCTCTTCGCAAAACTTTAAAATTGTTTAGATTTTATTTTTTGGAAAGTTTAAACCCTTTATGCAGAACTTGAACCGCCTTCATTGCGTCTACTTCATCTATAATACAAGACACTTTTATGTCGCTTGTAGAAATCATTTCTATATTGATATTGTTTTTAGCCAAAATATCAAACATCTGAGCGGCTATACCCGGATTAGTCCTCATGCCTACGCCTACAATTGAGACTTTAGCCACATGTTCATCGCATATAACGCTGACGGTTTTTAATTCAGCCGCTATTTTATCAAGCTCTATAAGAGTCTTTTTCATATCGCTTTTTGAAACAGTAAAGGATATATCGTTTTTCTTATCTATGGCGGCAGATTGAATAATCATATCCACATTGACATTTATTTTAGCAAGATTTATGAATATTTTAGACGCCACGCCGGGCATATCTGGCAAATCTATAATTGTAAATTTAACCTGATTTTTATCAAAAGTTACTCCTGAAATCAACATTGCTTCCATTTTACGACCCCCATTGAATTTTTTAATGATTTCTTCGCTTGCTACTATAGTCCCTGTATCTTGGCTAAAAGTCCCTCTTGCATTGATTATGACGCCGAATTTTTTAGCTACTTCAACGCTTCTTGATTGCAAAACCTGAGCGCCGGAACAAGCCATCTCTAACATTTCATCATAGGAAAGGCAGTTTATTTTGCTTGCTTCTTTTACTATTCTCGGGTCTGTTGTAAAGATTCCCTCTACATCGGAATAGATTTCGCAAAAGTCAGCTTTAAGAGCCGCGGCTAAAGCAACAGCCGTTAAATCCGACCCGCCTCTGCCCAGAGTAGCAATATCGCCATTAGCATTTATAGCCTGAAAACCGGCGACTATAACAATATGATTTTTTGCCAAAAGATTTTTAATTTTTTTAGGATTGATTTTCTTTACTTTTGCATTTAGATGATTGGTATCAGCGGCAATACCAGCCTGAGCCCCTGTTAAAGAAATAACTTTTTCTCCTAAAACTTCAACAGCCATAGAGAGAAGAGCTATAGAAATCATCTCTCCCGTTGATAAAAGAACATCCATCTCCCTTGCGGGCGGATTGGAACTGACATTTTGAGCCATAGCAAGCAAATCGTCTGTGGTATCGCCCGGAGCTGAAACAACAACAACTAATTTATTGCCTTCTTTTTTCTTTGCGCATATTTTATTTGCTACAAATCTTATTTTCTCAGCATCCGCTACTGAAGAGCCGCCGAATTTCATCACCACCAAAGCCATTTACGCTACCCCCACAAAAAAAGTTTGCGGATTGTATCAATTTTTGTGTTAAATTCAAATAAAATTGCAGATTATTTACGGTTTGCCGCATTATGATATAATGGACAATCTTAAAAATATTGAATAAAAAACAAAAAAATAAGGAGAAAAGAGGCAAGAGAAGAGTTCTTTTCTAACTTTTTTATCATATTGTTTGTCTTTTTACCGCCTTTTTGATATTATCCCGCCAAGCCAAGTTTCAATAATAAACAATCAACTAATACAAACAGGAACATTTATGAATATTGATACATATTTAAACGACCCGCAAATAAGAAAAGAGCCTCAATCGCTTAAAGAAGTTCATGCAATAAGGCTTATGATAAATGATGAAATCAAAGATATGCAGCCCAATGAGATAGGAAATTATTATAGAAATGCAGTAATCGAGGCTCAAAAAAAATTCAATTTCAAAGTTATTGCTAATACAAGCGAGATGTAAGTTCGTAGGGGCGAATAATCATTCGCCCGCAGTTGTATCAAAAATCAAAATCGTAGAGGCAGCCCCATGTGTCTGCCCTCCAAAAACCACAATCAAAACCCCAAACAACAAATCCCTCGTCCAAGCTTTAAACAACTTTTCTTGCGCTCCTTGCGAGAAATCTGTTTATGCCGTTGCCGTTGTCTGCCCTCCCTTGCGGGGGAAGTCCTGAAAGGGAAGGGGGGTGGGCGAAGCCGCCTTTG